>CALRMF020000225.1:0-4916 GCA_943369035.1 Curvibacter sp. AEP1-3 | reverse complement strand
GGAGCTGGAGCAGCAACTGGCGCTGTTCCGTCAGGCGCGGGTCGAGGTCGGCCTGGGCGTGGCGGGTACAGTGGATCTGGTTTTCGGCAAGCAGTCGCGTCGCCTGCAGCGCCCGTATGACGCTGGCGTTTTCTCGATCGATGAGGCTGGGCATGTGGTCTTTACCGGCAAAGGTGCAGCTGCAGTGGTGGTGCACTGAGCGTCGAGCAGAAATTGCTTAAAATTGAAGCAATTGAAGGAATTGAGATGAACATCGACCGAGAACTCGACACCCGTGGCCTGAACTGCCCCCTGCCCATCCTGAAGGCCAAGAAAGCCCTGTCGGAGATGACCAGCGGTCAGACGCTGAAGGTGATTGCCACCGACGCCGGTTCGGTGCGCGACTTTGTGGCGTTCGCCAAGCAGACTGGCAATGACCTCGTGGAGCAGACCACCGAGGGCAAGGACTACATCCACATTCTCAAACGGCGCTGAAGCGCCGGGCGCCCGCCGGATGGTGCGCAGCGTCTCAGATTGACAGCGCCTTCAGGTAGTGGCGGAAGCTTTCGCCCACCTCCGGGTGCGCCAGCGCCAGTTCCACCGTCGCTTCCAGAAAGCCCTCCTTGCTGCCGCAATCGTAGCGCTTGCCGGCATAGGGGTAGGCATAGACGGCCTCATGCTTCAGCAGCCCGGCAATGCCGTCGGTGAGCTGGATTTCGCCCCCGGCACCACGCGGTTGCTGGCGGATTTGCTCGAACACGCTAGGCGTCAGGATGTAGCGACCGGCCACGGCCAGACGTGAGGGCGCCACCTCGGGTGCCGGTTTCTCCACGATGCGCTCGATCTGCAGCAGGTGTTCGCCGGCGGCTGTACCGGCCACGATGCCGTAGCGCCGCACGTGCTCCTGCGGCACCTCCTGCACCGCCAGCACCGACCGGCCCAGGCGCTCGAACACGTCGGCCATCTGCGCCAGCACCGGTTGGCCGCCACGCGGCCCCATCATCAAATCGTCGGCCAGCAGCACGGCAAACGGAGCGCCCTCGGTCAGGTGCTCGGCGCAGAGCACGGCATGCCCCAGGCCCAGCGCGCGCGGCTGGCGCACGTAGGAGCACAGCATGTCCTCCGGCTGCACCGAACGCACCAGTTCCAGCAGAGCCTGCTTGCCAGCCTGTTCCAGTTCACTCTCCAGCTCATAGGCGGTATCGAAATGGTCTTCGATGGCGCGCTTGTTGCGCCCGGTCACAAAGACCATGTGGCGGATGCCGGCTGCATAGGCCTCCTCCACCGCATACTGGATCAGCGGCTTGTCGACCACCGGCAGCATCTCCTTCGGCGCTGCCTTCGTGGCGGGCAGAAAGCGCGTGCCGAGGCCGGCCACGGGGAAGACGGCGGTCTTGATCTCGATGCTCATGCCTGACATTCTCCCCCGGTATAGCGCTATTTCAGGCGCTGGAGTTGATCCTGGATCTTGGCCAGCGTGGCGGTGAAGTCGGCCAGGCGCTTGTTCTCCTGCTCGATCACGGCGGGCGGCGCCTTGGCGACGAAGGCCTCGTTGGACAGCTTGCCACGGGCCTTGGCGATTTCGCCTTCCAGACGCGCGGCTTCCTTGCTCAGGCGCGCTTTCTCGGCCGCCACGTCCACTTCCATGTGCAGACACAGACGAGCTGTGCCGACCACGGCCACGGGCGCGGCCTGGGCGGCGGCCACCCACTCGGCTTCGCCCTTGAACACCTTCACTTCATTCAGCTTGGCCAGGGCCTGCAGCACCGGGGCCCACCGCGTGATGAAGGTGGCCTCAGTGTCATCGCTGGCCAGCGCATACAGCGGCAGGCGCGTGGAGGGCGAGACGTTCATCTCGCCGCGCAGGTTGCGGCAGGCATCGACGAACTGGCGCAGGCGCGCCACCTCGGCCATGGCATTGGCGTCAATGCGCTCGGGCTGGGCCACCGGGTAGGCGGCCACGCTGACCGACTCGCCGGCCCGGCCCGCCACCGGAGCCACCTTCTGCCACAGCTCTTCGGTGATGAAGGGGATCAGCGGGTGCGCCAGACGCAGGATGGTTTCCAGCGTGCGGATCAGGGTGCGGCGGGTGCCGCGCTGCTGCTCGGCATTGCCGTTGTTGATCTGCACTTTGGCGATTTCCAGGTACCAGTCGCAGAACTCGTTCCAGACGAAGTCGTAGATGGTGTTGGCCACCACGTCCAGTCGGTAGTCGGCAAACCCCTGCGCTACCTGGGCCTCGACCTGCTGCAGCAGCGAGACGATCCAGCGATCGGCTGCGCTGAATTCGAGGTAACCCCCACCGGGCACGCAGGCGCCGGCGGCATGGTCGGCCAGGCCGCAGTCATGGCCTTCGCAGTTCATCAGCACGAAGCGCGTGGCGTTCCAGAGCTTGTTGCAGAAGTTGCGGTAGCCCTCGCAGCGCTTGCTGTCGAAGTTGATGTTGCGCCCCAGCGTGGCCAGCGAAGCAAAGGTGAAGCGCAAGGCGTCGGCACCAAAAGCCGGGATACCGCTGGGGAATTCCTTCTCAGTGTTCTTGCGCACTTGCGGCGCGGTCTCGGGCTTGCGCAGGCCGATCACGCGTTTGTCCAGCAGGGGCGCCAGCGCGATGCCGTCGATCAGGTCCACCGGGTCCAGTACATTGCCTTCGGACTTGCTCATCTTCTGGCCCTGCGCATCGCGCACCAGGCCGTGGATGTAGACGTGCTTGAACGGGACCCGGCCAGTGAAGTGGGTCGTCATCATGATCATGCGCGCGACCCAGAAGAAGATGATGTCGTAGCCGGTGACCAGCACGGTCGAAGGCAGGTAGAGGTCGAAGTCCTCGGTTTGCTCGGGCCAGCCCATGGTGCTGAAGGGCACCAGGGCCGAGGAGTACCAGGTGTCGAGCACGTCCTCGTCGCGCGTCAGCTTTTTGCCGGCGCCAGCCTTCGCCTGTGCTTCCGCTTCGTTGCGGGCGACATAGACCTGGCCTTGTTCGTCGTACCAGGCGGGAATCTGGTGGCCCCACCAGAGCTGGCGCGAGATGCACCAGTCCTGGATGTTGTTCATCCACTGGTTGTAGGTGTTGACCCAGTTCTCGGGCACGAACTTGACTGCGCCGCTATCCACGGCATCGATGGCCTTCTGCGCAATGCTCTTGCCGGTCGGGTCCTTGTCACTGACCTTGCTCATGGCGACGAACCACTGGTCGGTCAGCATGGGCTCGACGATCTGGCCGGTGCGGGTGCAGATCGGCACCATCAGCTTGTGCTTCTTGGTCTCGACCAGCAAGCCCTGTGCTTCCAGGTCTTTCACGATGGCTTTGCGCGCGACGAAGCGGTCCAGGCCGCGGTAGGCCTCGGGGGCGTTGTCGTTGACCGTGGCCTGCAGCGTCAGCACGCAAATCATGTCCAGCTTGTGGCGCTGGCCCACCTGGTAGTCGTTGGGATCGTGCGCAGGCGTGACCTTCACCACGCCGGTGCCGAACTCCTTGTCCACGTACTCGTCGGCAATCACCGGGATCTGACGGCCCACCAGCGGCAGCGTCACCATCTTGCCGATCAACGCCTGATAGCGCTCATCCTCGGGGTGCACCATCACAGCCACGTCGCCCAGCATGGTCTCAGGGCGGGTGGTGGCCACGACCACGCTGCCCGAGCCATCAGCCAGCGGGTAGCGGATATGCCAGAGCGAGCCGTCCTTCTCCTCGTTTTCCACCTCCAGGTCGGACACGGCGGACTGCAGCACCGGGTCCCAGTTCACCAGGCGCTTGCCGCGGTAGATCAGCCCTTGCTCGTACAGGCGCACGAAAGTCTCGGTCACCACCTTGGACAGTTTCTCGTCCATGGTGAAGTACTCGCGGCTCCAGTCCACGCTGTCGCCCATGCGGCGCATCTGGGTGGTGATGGTGTTGCCGCTCTGTTCCTTCCACTCCCAGACGCGCGCCACGAAGTTCTTGCGGCCCAGGTCGTGGCGGCTGATCTTCTGCTCCTGCAGCTGGCGCTCCACCACGATCTGGGTGGCGATGCCGGCGTGGTCCGTGCCCGGTACCCAGACCGTATTGGCGCCCAGCATGCGGTGGTAGCGCGTGAGCGAGTCCATGATGGTCTGGTTGAAGGCGTGGCCCATGTGCAGCGTGCCCGTCACATTGGGCGGCGGCAGCTGGATGGCAAACGACGGCGCGCCGGCTTGCGCCTTGCCCGTGCCGCGGAAGCCGGCCCGGCCATAGCCGCGCTTTTCCCACTCGGGACCCCAGTGCGCCTCAAGGGCGGCCGGTTCAAACGATTTGGACAGGCTGCTCAAGCCCGGTTGCTGGACGGTGTCGGTCATGGAGTTGCGATGTAGGTCGGACTGGGAGCCGCCCGGGGCGAAGCGGGCGCCACACACACCCCGGCGCGTGCGGGGTGCAAAAGCCTTGAATTTTATGCGATCACCCCGTATCGGGCGCCCCGCCGGGGCGGGTTCAGTGACCCTCGTGGCGGCGCAGCACCGGCAGGGCGACAGCGGCCAGCGAAGCCACCAAGGCCAGTGCCACGCCGGCCGTGACGATGGCGGCCTGCATGCCCAGTTGCCGCAGCAGCAGACCGGCGACGATGCCCGACAGCGCCGGCAAGACCTGCGAGGTGATGGCGTACATGGACATGATTCGCCCCCGTAGCCGCTCTGGCGCCTGGACCTGGATGCCAGCGACGACCAGGCTGATCACCAGGCCGCCCAGCCCTCCCACGCTGGCGAGCAGCAGCGCCGACAGCGCGGGCGCCGAGACGGTGGCCAGCAGTGCAAACAGCAGGCCTGCCACAAGGATGCCCGCCAGAACGACGCGTCCGTGGTGCACGCGCCGGGCCAGCGCCAGCGCCAGCACGCCTCCGGCGATCAGGCTCAGGGCCAGCAGTCCCAGGTAGGCGCCCCGCTGCACTTCCGACAGGCCTAGTTGCTCTCGGGCGAGCCGCGGCAGC
>CALRMF020000224.1:0-4919 GCA_943369035.1 Curvibacter sp. AEP1-3 | reverse complement strand
GAAGAACGTCGCAGGGACTCCGTTCAGTACCGAGCGATTGAGCACATCAAGGCGGAAAACAGGCACGACATCCTATTCGATGATGACGGCGCAGGCGAAGCGGCTGACATCGTCGGCATCAGCCTGGACAGCCAGACGCAGCCCCGAATCATCACCGTGGATCTCTACCACTGCAAGTATTCGGGCGATAACACACCTGGCGCGCGGATCGACGATATGTACGTCGTCTGTGGGCAAGCCCAGCGCAGCATCATGTGGCTCCACAACAAGGAACGTCGCACGGACCTCTTTGCACACCTACTCAAGCGCGACGCGGATCGCATCGAGAGGGGACGTCCAACGCGCTTTGAGGTTGGCTCCAAGGACCGTCTGGCCCAGATCCGTGACCTCAGCCGTGTATGCGCCGTTACGTTGAGGGTCTATATCGTCCAGCCCGGCCTCTCCAAAACGGGGGCGGCAGACCATCAGCTTGCCCTGCTCGGCGTGACAGAGCGCTTCCTATCCGAGACCTATCAGACGCCGCTCAAAGTCTATTGCGGATGAACAAGCCGCGGCCGGCGGCGCCATGGTCCAGTGCAGTTCCGAGTGACCGGTATTTGACGAAGCAGCAGTTGTCCTGCCCAAACTGACTGTCCGCTCTCAGCCTTAAGCAGCCATGTAAGGCAATCAGTATGACGACGGCTCCCGGCCGATAGCTGTAACACGCCTGTCAATCGAACTGCCACCACGCGGGTTTGGCAATCCAATAGTCCTTTCTTGCGTACTTGTTTACGACTTTAGCTTTAGCCATCAAAACCTACCCTCCCCGCCAGCCAGCGGAGATGCTTGGCTCATGTTTACGACTTTAATAACCTGTTTACGACTTTAATTGCACGGAATAGCGATCTCGCAAGAGCACGACGGTCATTCGACAGTGACGCTCTTTGCCAAATTACGCGGCTTGTCAACGTCGGTGCCGCGCGCGCAGGCCGTGTGATACGCCAGCAACTGCAGCGGCACCACGTGCAGCAGCGGTGACAGGGCGCCGTAGTGCTCGGGCATGCGGATGACGTGCAGGCCTTCGCTGCTTTCGATGTGGGTATCGCTGTCGGCCAGCACATAGAGCACGCCGCCGCGGGCGCGCACTTCGTGCAGGTTGCTCTTGAGCTTTTCCAGCAGGGCGTCATTGGGGGCCACCGCCACCACCGGCATCTCGCTCGTCACCAGCGCCAGCGGGCCGTGCTTGAGTTCGCCCGCGGGGTAGGCCTCGGCGTGGATGTAGCTGATTTCCTTCAGCTTGAGCGCGCCCTCCAGCGCAATCGGGTAGTGCAGACCACGGCCGAGGAAGAGTGCGTTTTCCATGCGGGCAAAGTCTTCTGCCCAGCTGATGACCTGCGGCTCCAGCGCCAGCACGGCCTGCAAGGCCACCGGCAGGTGGCGCATGTCTTTCAGGTGGCGGACTTCTTCCGCCTCGCTC
The DNA here is from genome assembly GCA_943369035.1 of Curvibacter sp. AEP1-3. GTDB lineage: Bacteria > Pseudomonadota > Gammaproteobacteria > Burkholderiales > Burkholderiaceae_C > Hylemonella. The sequence goes on along the minus strand of CALRMF020000224.1, from coordinate 3,463 downwards.
AGGTGGCCGCGCACCTGCGCCAGCGCCAGCGTGAGCAGGAACAGGCCGGCCAGCTGGGTGGTGAAGGCCTTGGTGGAGGCCACGCCAATCTCGACGCCGGCGCGGGTGATGTAGTGCAGCTTGCATTCGCGCACCATGGCGGAGGTGCTCACATTACAGATGGTCAGCGTCTGCGTCATGCCCAAGCTCTGCGCGTGGCGCAGTGCGGCCAGCGTGTCGGCCGTTTCACCCGACTGGCTGATGGTCACCACCAGCGTCCTGGGGTTGGGCACCGAGTCGCGGTAACGGTATTCGCTGGCCACCTCCACCTGGGTCGGGATCTTGGCCATGCTCTCCAGCCAGTACTTGGCGGCGCAGCCGCTGTAGTAGCTGGTGCCGCAGGCGAGGATAAGCACGTTGTCGATCTCTTTGAACACCCGGTAGGCGCCGTCACCGAACAGCTCGGGCACGACGCCTTCCACGCCTTCCAGCGTGTCAGCGATGGCGCGCGGCTGCTCGAAGATTTCCTTCTGCATGTAGTGGCGGTAGGGGCCGAGTTCGGCCGCGCCGCTGTGGGCCTGCACGGTCTTGACCTCGCGCTGCACCGGCTTGTGCTGGCGGTCCACCACCCAGTACTTGCCGAGCTGCACATCTACCAAGTCGCCCTCTTCCAGGTAGACGATCTGGTCGGTCACGCCGGCCAGGGCCATGGCGTCACTGGCCAGGTAATTGCCGGCCAGCTCCTTGCCCACGCCAAGGATGAGCGGCGAGCCGGCACGCGCGCCGATGACGCGGTGCGGCTCGTCCTTGTGGAAGACGGCAATGGCGTAGGCACCATGCAGTTGCTTCACCGCGGCCTTCACGGCTTCGAACAAATCACCGTCGTAGAGCGAATCGACCAGATGGGCGATGACCTCGGTGTCGGTCTGGCTGTGGAACCCATAGCCGCGCGCCTTGAGTGCGGCGCGCAGTTCGTCGTGGTTCTCGATGATGCCGTTGTGCACCAGCGCCACGCGTGCCGGGCGCTGCGCTGCGTCAGCACCCGGGCCGTGGCTGAAATGCGGGTGGGCGTTGTGCACCGCCGGCGCACCGTGCGTGGCCCAGCGCGTGTGGGCAATGCCGGTGTAGCCTTCCAGCGTGCCGTGCGCCACCTGCTCGGCCAATTCGGCCACGCGCGAGGTGCTGCGCGCGCGCTTCAGGCCCCCGTCGGCGTGCACGGCCACGCCGCAGGAGTCATAACCGCGGTACTCCAGCCGCTGCAGGCCTTGCACCAGGATGGGAACGATGTTGCGGTTGGATACGGCGCCGACGATGCCACACATGCTTGCGATCTCCTCAAATCAGTGCGGACGATGGTAGACGCGATGATTCGAAATATCTGATTGATTTTCTTACCTAATTGAACTTTAATTTCACACATCATCAGATAAGAACAAATATTCCATTTTTCCTTAATCCGTGGAACAAATATCCTTAGATCAAACCGACCTGCTGCTGCTGGACGCCCTGCAGCGCGACGCCGCACTCAGCAACCAGGCCCTGGCGGCCAAGGTGCACATTTCGCCGCCCACCTGTCTGCGGCGCGTGAAGCGACTGGTGGAGGCGGGGCTGATTGAACGGCAGGTGGCCATCCTCAGCGGCGACAAATTGGCGCCCCTGCTCGGCCACGGCCTGCAGGTCATTGTGGAAATCTCGCTCGACCGCCAGGACGCGGAAGCGCTGGACGTCTTCGAACAGCGCGTCGCCGCAGACGATGCCGTGCAACAGTGCTACCGCGTGTCGCCCGGGCCGGACTTCGTGCTGGTGGTGCACGCACGCGACATGCCGGACTACCTGGCGCTGGCGCAGCGCCTGTTCACCAGCGACGCCAATGTGCGCAACGTCAAGGCCTACTTCAGCGTCAAGCGCAGCAAGTTCGGCGCGCGCGTGCCCTTGCCCACCAGGCCTTAATGCGCCAGCGGCAGCGTGACGCGGATGCAGCAGCCGGCATCCGGTGCACCCTCGGCCTCGATGCGGCCGCCGTGGCGCTCGACGATCTTGCGCGCCAGCGCCAGGCCCAGGCCCAGGCCCTCAAACTCGTTGCCACTGTGCAGACGCTGGAACACATGGAACAGCTTGCCCTGCTGGGCCGGGTTGAAGCCGACGCCGTTGTCCCGCACGCTGATGGCACACCAGCCCTTTTCGGCCCGCTGCCAACTGATGGCGATGGTGGCCTGGGCCCGCGGGCGCGTGAACTTGAGCGCGTTGGACAGTAGATGCCCGAGCAGCTGCCGCACCAGCGCGGCATCACCCTGCAGCGGCGGGAAATCCGCGGCCACCTGCCAGTCGACCTGCCGGCCACCGGCCTCGGCGGTCAGCGACTGGCGCGCCTCATCGACCAAGGCACGCACGTCCAGCGGGCTTGAGGCCATCTCCGCCCGGTCCAGCTGCGACCAGACCATCAGGCCGTCGATCTGCCGCCCCATCAGCTTGGCAGCGTTCGTCACCGTGTCCAGGTAACCGTTCACCTCGTCCACGGGCGCACTGCCCAGCTCCTCGCGCACCAGTGCGGCGTAGGCCGTGATGTGGCGCAGGTTGGCGCGCAGGTCGTGCGACACCACGTAGGCGAAGTCACCCAGCGCATCGCGCGCCGCCTGCAGCTCAGCCCGCAGCCGGGCCAGCTCTTGCTCTTGCGGGGTCGCAGGCGCGCTCATGGCCGGCTCACTTCTTCTGCTTCTGCGGCCGCTGCCAGTTGGCCACACTGACCTGCTTGGCGCGCGCCACCGTCAGCGCACCGGGTGCGGTGTCCTTGGTGATGGTGGAGCCGCCGCCGACGGTGCCGCCGGCGCCGATGGTCACCGGCGCCACCAGCACGCAGTTGCTGCCGATGTGCACATCGGCCTCGATCACCGTGGTGTGCTTGTTGGCGCCGTCGTAGTTGGCGGTGATGCTGCCGGCACCGTAGTTGACGCGCTCACCCACTTTCGAGTCCCCGATGTAGGCCAGGTGGTTGGCCTTGGCACCGGCGGCCAGGGTGGCGGCCTTGATCTCGACGAAGTTGCCGATGTGCACCTCTTCGCCCAGCTGCGCACCCGGGCGCAGGCGCGCAAAGGGGCCGATCAGCGCACCGGCGCCCACCTGCACGTGGTCCTTCTCTGCAGCGCCACCTTCGATGTGGGTGTACGGGTGAATCACCGCCCCGGCCGCAATGTGTGCATTGCTGATGACACAGTTGGCGCCAATCTTCACACCTTCGCCCAGCGTCACCTGGCCGGCAAAGACGCAGTTGACGTCGATCTCCACGTCCTGCGCGCACACCAACTCACCACGCTGGTCGAAGCGCGCCGGGTCGGCCAGGCGCACGCCCTGTTCCATCAGGGCGCGTGCGGTGCGCAACTGGTGCGCCCGCTCCAGCTCGGCCAGCTGCACCGGGCTGTTGACGCCGGCCACCTGCAGCGCATCGCTGATCTGGTGCCCCACCACCGGCACGCCGTCAGCCACGGCG
>CALRMF020000223.1:0-4925 GCA_943369035.1 Curvibacter sp. AEP1-3 | reverse complement strand
ACGGCGGCTTGGCAGGGTGCGCGCGCGGGCGATTTCAGGCCCCGCGGCCCCAATCCAGTGCGTTTTCGTCTTTTTCCATCCACAAACCCTGTTGAAAATCAGGGAAAGAAAAAAAAAGAGCCGCGCGACCCCGGCTTGATGGTTTTTTGGAGCCGTATGCGCGTTTAATCGGTTGGCGCGGATTTTTAATCCAAGCAGCTTGCGGTGAATGGCCAGGTTTTCGTCTGATGTGTGCGTTTTTCGGGACTCCATCGCTTTGTCAATGTGTTTTTTAGGAGTCCCAAAATGGGCAACAAACTCTATGTCGGCAACCTGCCTTATCAGGTTCGTGACAACGATCTGGAACAAGCTTTCAGCGAATTCGGCACTGTCACCAGCGCCAAGGTCATGATGGAACGTGACACCGGCCGCTCGAAGGGCTTCGGCTTTGTCGAAATGGGCAGCGATGCTGAAGCGCAAGCCGCCATCAACGGCATGAACGAACAATCCCTGGGTGGCCGCAGCATCACTGTGAACGAAGCCCGCCCGATGGAACCCCGCCCGCCCCGTAGCGGTGGCTTTGGCGGCGGTGGTGGTGGCGGCGGCTACGGCGGTGGCCGCAGCGGTGGTGGCGGCGGCTACGGTGGTGGTGGCGGCGGCGGTTACGGCGGTGGCCGTAGCGGTGGCGGCGGCGGCTACGGCGGCGGCAACAGCTATTGATTCTCAACAGGCCTTAGGCCTGTGAATTGAAAAGATACCCCTCTTGCAGGGGTATTTTTTCGTCTGTACGGTGTCAAACGGGTTGCATTCGGGGCCCCCCCGGCTCAGCGCGGACAATTCAGCAATCCGGCCCCGCCTCCAGTCAGAATCGGCGCCTCAGGCGCACGGCATGGCACGCTGCCCCAGCCCGGTGCCAACCTAAAGCTCTGAAAACCAGTTGATGAAACGCTGTACATCAGCGCCCTGGTAGATTGAACCGTGCTGCGGGCATAGCATGTCCAGACCCAGCGCGCTAGCGCGCTCACACCAGTCCAGCACAGCCTCGCGCGAGCCCATCCAACGCTGATGGAAACCACGCGCAAAACGGCAGTGGCGATCGAAGTCGCGCACAAACAGGGTGTCTTCCTCCGGCGGCAGCATGGCCGCACCGACGTCGCCCGTGAACAGGATGCGGGCCACCGGATCGTGCAGATGAAAATTCCCCGACGAGTGCAGGTAGTGCGCCGGCATTGCCTGCAGCGTAAGAGCGCCCAACTGCAGCGTTTGGCCCTCGTCTGGCAGACAGATGAAAGTATCCGCATCGCCGCCGTAATGCGGCAAGAAGGTATGCCAGATCTTTGAGGCATAGCACTTGAGCGCAGGATTGAACTCCAGCCACAACGCCAGCGAGCTGACCACATCGGGATCCTGGTGCGAAGAGAAGATCCAGCGCAAAGTACTGGCGTCGGCGCCATTGGCCAGCGCTGCGAACACGGCCGGGAAAATCTCCATACCGCCCGGGTCGGTCAACAAGGATTCGCGTCCGTGGCTGACCAAATATTCGTTGGTGTCGATCAGGGCCGAAGCGCGTTCCGGATCTCGCGCGATCACCGCCCAGCGGTGCGGGCCTTGCTCGAAAAGGGTTTCCATTCGCTTCATGAGGCAAGTTTCTCCAGAGGAGTTTTCATGCCGGCCAGCACTTCAATGATGCCGCCGACGGCACGGCCCAGGTCGATCGCCACCTGGGTCAATTGGGAAGCCATGTCTTCAGCATGGGCCGCTTCGATGAGTGCGCAGCGCGCCAGGTTTCGCCCGGCATCGCACAATCGCAGCGCCTGAATCACAGCATGGTTCAAACGCTGGCGTTGTCGGCCCAAACGCTCTCGAGCCAACACGACGTCGCAGTTCATAGCGCTCACGAGCGCCATCAGCCGCGCATCAGGCCGCTCCAGACCAGCCGCGGCCTGGCGCAACTGGCCTTCCAGACGCCCACGCTGGCACATCCGCCCGACCTCGTCGCTCAACTCTGCCACGGCAGCGGCCACACGCAACATCAGGCTGGCCAATTCGGTAGAGAACACCCGCATCTGTGCGGCCGCGGTGCGAAAGCCGCGCGCCTTGCGACGGGCCTGGTGCGCGCTCAGCATGGCGTTGAGCGCCGCCAGATCGACCGCGGCAGCACCTTCGGCCACGCGCTGGGTGCACAGGCCGAGCTGCACCACAGCCTCGAGCCGGCGTTGGCTGTCCGCCAGCGCCGGGACAGGGGCCTGGGCAGCCCTGTCCGGGCCAGGCCGGGGGGCGGCAGAAGAATCAAACATGACAGTATCCTACGGACACCCGCTGGTGCACGGTATCGGTGCGGCACTGATTTGAGCCTCAGCGCGCTCTGATCCCGACTCAGGAAAGCCTGAGCATGGGTTCGGTCAGTCGCTCTGCTGGGCGACATAATTGACACTTTTGCTAACAAATAGATAAGCGAGTAGCGCGAGTGTTCGACCTGCGAAAGATGTCCCTGCTGGGCCGACTCGGGCACATCGGGGCCTGGGCCGCCTTGCTCTGGATCTTGGTGCTGACGCTGCTCCAGCTGAGCACGTCGCTGCGCGCTCTGTGGCCCGCGCTGGCGGCGCCCGAACTGAATCCGGTGTCTTTGCTGGCGCTCGGCCTGCCACCACTGGCCCAAGTGTTGCGCCCGCATGCACAGCGCCTTGCCGCGCTGGCGATCCAGGCCGGCCTGGGCCTGGTCGGGCTGATGCTGCTGGAATGGGGCATGCGACTGGACAGCGCCGTCTTGCTCTCCAACAGCGTGGTCGATGGGGTATCGATGGCCGGTCGTTATGCGCTGGCTGGCTGGTTGCTGCTCAGCGGCCTGGCCGCCTGGGCTTTGCTGCGCCCCGGCCACACCCGGCTGAGCGTGGCGCTGTCTTTGCTGGCCCTTCTCAGCATGGGCGACAGTGCTCTGGCCGTTTTCACGGTCACCTGCTGGCTGGTCTTCGGCAATGTCCCCGGGGCCTCGCTGCTATTCAGCCTGCCAGTGCTGCTGGCGCTGCTGTGGTTCGGTCTGGCGCTGGTGATGATCGCTTTGGGCGAAATTGACCGCCAAGGCCGGTCCGCGCCCGACCAAGGCTACCGCTGGGTATTCGCGCGCAATCTAGGCCTGTTGCTGACCACCAGCGTACTGGCCGGCCTGGCCGCCGCAGCGGTAGTGTCGGCGCAGTCGGCCGACCTGCTGACAGAAGGCCTGCGAGCCCGGGCCGAACGCCAGGCACGGGTGCTGGAACGCCACGTGGGGCGAGCCGCCGCCCTGGTTGCGGGGGCTTACCAACAAGCCTTGGCACAACCGGGCGCCACCGCCAACATAGGCTGGGATCGGGACGGTTTTCTCCGCACCCTGCAGAGCCAGGGCGAGCACATCGAACTGGCCACAGACGCCCGTGAGGCAGCTCGTCGACACTGGGTCTCCGCAGTGCCGGTTCTGCGCACGGCAGAACTGACGGCCGGCGTGCTGACCGATGGCAGGATACGCATCGAGCTACCCGCCAAGGGGCGCCAAAGTGGTCTGCAAGTGCAACTGCAACTTTGGTCCGAAACAGGCGAAAGCCGAACGGAAAGCGATCGACAACTGCGGCAGCCCTTGCTGATCTGCCAAGCCGGTGAGCAAGACCTTCTTTTGTGCTCAGAGTTCGATCCGGGCGGCGACAGTGCACCGGCAGCCGCAGAACGCTTCAGCGTCGCTGCGTCAGGCTGGCGCGAGCGGGGCCACCGCTTGGTCGAATTGTCGAGTGAGGGCCAACGCCTGGGCCTGGGGGCGCTGGCGCCAATAGGTGACGAAGGCAGCTACCTGATGCTGCGTGTCAGTGCCGCGAGCCTGTTCCGCTCGGTGGGTGGGCCTATGTTGCTGGCCATGCTGCTGCTCAGTGGCCTGGCATTGCTCGGAGCCGCATGGAGCTACTGGCGCCAGCTGCCGCGGCTGCGCAAGCTTTATTTGTCCCATGCCCAATCTCAGGCCACGCTGCACCACCTGCCGCTGGCCACGCTGGTGCTGGATGCCCAACAGCGCATGATCCGAGTCAATCCGGCGGCCGAGCATTTGCTCGGGGCGCCGGCGTCGCATTGGCTGGGCCTGCCGGTGGCTGGATTGCTGCCAGACTGGCCACACTGCATCGACCTCAGGCCTCTCGCAGACGGCACATCACAAAGCCACAACCTGGAACTGATGACGGCAGACAGCACGCGTGTTCCGGTCGAGGTGCTGCTGGCAAGCTACACCTTGCTCGGGCGGCGCGGCATCTTGGTCATGTTGCGCGATCTTCGCGCTGAGCTGAACGCGGCACGCACCATGCGGCGTTGGACTCGCGTGTTCGAGGACTCTGGCTGGGGCGTGGTGATTGGCTCGGTCGGCACAAGCCCGGTGCTGGAGCTGGTCAATCCGGCCTACGCCCGTATGCTGGGTTACCGACCCGAGGAACTGGTAGGCCAGTTGGTGCGCCAGCACGTGCCGGTATCGCACTGGGAGACGCTGACGCAGCTTCGGCGCGGTGCCGAACTGGGAGGCAGTGTCCAGGGTGAAATGCGCCACAAACGCCGTGACGGCAGCGAGATCCCAACCCTGGTGAGCATCTCGGCGGTGCGCGATGACTCGGGCGCACTTCTGCACTTCGTTGTCAGTGTGCAGGACATCAGCGCGCTCAAGAATGCAGAGCAGACAGCCACCCGCCACGCATTGCATCTGCGCGCCGTGCTGGACGCGCTGCCGGTGGGCGTGTGGATCGGCGATTTGCACGGCCAGACAACACAGACCAACCCGGCCGCCCGCCAGTTGTGGCTGGGCGATTCAGCACTGCAGATGTCCGACTGGCGCGGTTCTGGAGCGCTGCCGATACAGCACGATTCGCTGATGCGCCGCGCGGTAGTGCTCCGCGGCACGCTTGACAGCGGCCTGGTCGACTTCGATCGTGCGCCCGGTGAAC
>CALRMF020000222.1:0-4958 GCA_943369035.1 Curvibacter sp. AEP1-3 | reverse complement strand
AGCGCCTTCAGCATCGCTGGCGGCGGTGACACGCTGGCGGCGATTGCCAAGTACGGTATCGAGCAGGACGTGGGCTACATCTCCACCGGCGGCGGCGCCTTCCTGGAGGTGCTGGAGGGCAAGACCCTGCCAGCCTTCGAGATCCTGGCGCGACGCGCGGCAAGTTGAATGCTAGCTATTTGATAGCTGGCTACGCAATAAAAACAAGGCATAGAGCCTGATTTCATTCATATTTCATCCGAGGAGACATACATGGCATTCGCATCCCTGCGGCAGGTGCTGGACCACGCGGCCGAGCACGGCTACGGCGTACCGGCCTTCAACGTCAACAACCTGGAGCAGGTGCTGGCCATCATGGAGGCGGCGCAGACCACCGACAGTCCGGTGATCCTGCAGGCCTCGGCCGGCGCACGCAAATACGCCGGTGAGGCCTATCTGCGCCACATGATGCTGGCCGCGGTGGAAACACATCCGGATATTCCGGTGGTGGTGCACCAGGACCACGGCGCCTCGCCGGCCGTGTGCCAGCAGTCCATCCGATCCGGCTTCACCAGCGTGATGATGGACGGCTCGCTGATGGAAGACGCCAAGACCCCGGCCAGCTACGAGTACAACGTGGCCGTGACGAAGCGGGTGTGCGAGATGGCGCACCCGGTGGGCGTGTCGGTGGAAGGCGAACTCGGCTGCCTGGGCTCACTGGAAACCGGCGAGGCCGGCGAAGAAGATGGCGTTGGTGCCGAGGGTAAGCTGACCCACGACATGATGCTGACCGACCCGGTGCAGGCCAAGGACTTCGTGGCCCGTACCGGCGTCGATGCGCTGGCGATTGCCATCGGCACCAGCCACGGTGCCTACAAGTTCACGCGCAAGCCCACTGGCGACATTCTGGCCATCGACCGCATCGCCGCCATCCACGCGCAGATTCCCAATACGCACCTGGTGATGCACGGCTCCAGCAGCGTGCCGCAGGAGTGGCTGGCCATCATCCGCCAGTACGGCGGTGACATCAAGGAGACCTACGGCGTGCCGGTGGAGGAAATCCAGCGCGGCATTCGGAGTGGCGTGCGCAAGGTCAACATCGACACCGACATACGCCTGGCCATGACCGGCGCCATGCGCGAAGTGTTTGCCAAGCAGCCCAGCGAGTTCGATCCACGCAAGGCCATGGCCGCAGCCAAGAAGGCCGCGGCCGGCGTCTGCAAGCTGCGCTTCGAAGCCTTCGGTTGCGCCGGCATGGCATCGAAGATCAAGCCCATTCCACTGGAGATGATGGCGGCACGCTACGCCTGACCCATTCCGATCACTTTCAACCACCGAGGAGACTGCACATGAAATTCGTCCATCTGGCCCTGGCGGCATCGACCCTGCTGGCCGCCCCTGCCTTTGCCAGCAAGGAGCTGGCCCAGAAAAGCGCCTGCATGGCCTGCCACGCCACCGACAAGAAGCTGGTCGGCCCGGCGTTCCAGGACGTGGCCAAGAAGTACGCAGGACAGAAAGATGCGCCTGACATGCTGGCGGCCAGCATCAAGAAGGGGGGGGCCGGCAAATGGGGCCCGGTGCCGATGCCGGCCCAACCTGCGCTCAACGATGCCGATGCCAAGACGCTGGCGGCCTGGGTGCTGGCAGGCGCCAAGTAAGCCGGCGCGCTAATCGCAGAAGCGAAAAGGGGCAGTCCGTTCGGACCGCCCCTTTTTTTTTGTGGCGCAGGCGTGGAGATCAGCCGAACTTCTCCAGCAGGCGGGCTGATTTCTCGACCTCGGCAATCGCCTGGTTTTCGTTGTCGGCGTCGTAGACGGCTTCGATGACCGAGCAGGCCATCATGCGGTAGAAGGCCTTGTCCATGGCCTTGCGTGCGGCCGACATCTGCAGCGCCACGTCTTCGCAGGAGCGGCCGCTCTGGATCATTTCGATCAGGCCACGCACCTGGCCTTCGATGCGGCGCAGACGGTTGACCACATCCTTCTGGTGATCGGCGCGGTAAAGGGAAGCCGGCGTGCTCGTGTCGCCACTGCTGCTGGGGGTGCTTTTGCTGACCATGGGATAGACGCGTTGTGGTTGAACGTGACGCCAGTGTGCCAGATGCGTCGCCGGGGTTCAGGTGTCTTATAACTTATTACCTTACCCCGCAGGGTATAGGGTTCATCCGGATTTCATCAAAACGTCACTTCCCGGACGATCGGAATCAACACGACTTGCAGGCTGATGAGGTCCGGCGGTGTCGCCCTCTGTCGCCCGACCGGGGGCAATCTCTTGTGAGGGGACAAGTGTGAAAAAGATGATGAACATGTGGCGATGGATGCCCCTGCTGGCGGCAGTCTTCCTGACGGGCTGCGGCACGATCAGCACCATGGGCAAGCTGGAGGACGGCGCGGCCCAGGAAGCCGGCAGGATGTGGGACCGCTGGATCGAAGGCAACGGCGACATCGCCGTGGCCACCACCTGGGAGCGCAAGGTCAAGGACGGGGTATCGATCAATGACCTGGAACAGGTGCTGACCCAGATCGCCTCGGAGCGCAACATGAAGGGCGTCGGCGACCTGCCGCTGTCCAAGGAACTGGAGGCGCGCACCGGCAAGCCGCAGAAATTCCTCAAGGTCTATTCCTTCTGCACGCCCACCACGGCACGCGAGATGGTCGACTTCAGCCCGCACATGGCGGCCTACCTGCCCTGCCGCATCACGGTGGTGGAGAAGGAGGACGGCCTGTGGATGTACACGCTCAACATGGACATGATGGTCAAGATGGGCCGCAAGCTGCCCTCCCCATTGAAGGAGAACGCCTGGAAGGTGCGCGACACCATCTGGGAAATGATGGAGCGTGGCTCCAAGGGTGAGTTCTGAGTTTTGTCAGCAGGTCAGTCAGCATTCCAATACATAACAGGAGACATTTGTGCATAAAGTGAAAGCAATTCGCGGTGTCATCGTCGCAGTGGCGGTAGCCGGGCCGCTCAGCGCAGCCCTGGCCACAAACGGCTATTTTTCCCATGGTTTTGGTATCAAGACCAAGGGTATGGGTGGGGTGGGAATCGCCTTGCCGCAGGATGCCATGGCGGCGGCCACGAATCCTGCCGGGGCGGTTAACGTCGGCAACCGGTTCGACTTCGGCGCAGACCTGTTCATGCCGGACCGTACGGCTAGCTTCACGTCCACCTTCAATGGCGTGGCGGCAGGGGACTATCGCAGCGGTCAGCGTGAGTTCTTTGTTCCGGAGTTTGGCTATAACCGCCAGATCGGCAGCGACATGGCTTTTGCCTTGGTGGTGTATGGCTATGGCGGCATGAACACGAACTACGACAAAGCCCTTACTGGCACGACGAATACCTACAGCAATCTTGAGCAGCTCTTCATTGCGCCAACGATCGCCAAGAAGGTCGGGATTCATTCGTTTGGCGCCTCGTTGAACCTGATCCGTCAGACGTTCGAAGCCAGGGGACTGGAGAACTTTAACAATGCCAACTCGGCCTACCAAGGCTTTGTGACCAACAATGGGCAGGATATTTCCACGGGCTATGGCGTCAAGCTGGGTTGGACGGCTGAGGTCTCGCCGACGGTCACGGTGGGGGCGGTCTACCAGACGCGCAGCAAGATGACTAAGTTCGACAAGTACAAGGGCCTGTTTGCTGAGCAAGGCGGCTTTGACATTCCGGAGACTTATGGTTTCGGAGTGGCGATCAAGGCGACACCCAAGACCACGGTCGCGGTGGATGTGAGCCAGATCAACTACAGTAGCATCAAGGCGCTTGCCAATCCTGGCACGCTGTTCCCGCAGCTCTCGGCCAGTACCAAGATGGGCCTTGATACCGGTGCTGGCTTCGGCTGGAAAGACATGACGGTATTCAAGCTGGGCGTTGCCCATGAGTACAGCCAGAGCCTGACGTTGCGTGCCGGGTACAACTACGGCCAGATGCCGCTGACCAGCCAGAACACCTATTTCAATATCCTGGCGCCGGCCACGGTGGAGCACCATCTGACCTTGGGTGCGACCTGGACGTTGGCTAACAAATCGGAGCTGACGGTGACCTATATGCAAGCGCTCGGCGCGAGTATCGGTGGTGTACCGAATGGTAATGGTCAAACCGTTGCAGGCTACCCGGTTGACCTCAGCATGAAGCAGAACGCCATCGGCATTGCCTATGGCTGGCGGTGGTAAGTCGACTGCGTCGAGGATTTGAAGACGCCCCACGGGTCGCCATCAACTCGTGGGGCGGTATGGAAAGAGCAGGGTAAGTGCGTGTTGCTTCGCTGGGGATTTTTGAGTAGTCTGGGGGTCATGCGAAAACTGGCCTGCTTCCTCTTCACCGTTGTGACCTCGGCGGGCGCTCAGGTGCCCGAGCTGTTCCGCGGCGCCGATCTCAAGCTGGGCCAGAAGCTGATTGCCGAAAACAAATGCGTTGCCTGCCACCAGCAGAAGGTGGGTGGCGATGGCAGTGCCATCTACAAGCCGGCCGGGCGCATCAACAGCCCCGGTTTTCTGCGCGGCATGGTCGAGCAATGCAACACAGAACTGAACCTGGGCTTCTTCCCGGAAGAGGTCACGGCGGTGGCGGCGGTGCTCAACCGCGACCATTACCGTTTCACAAAGTAAAACAAAACAACCGATCAAAAAGATCGGAATAGGTATAAACCCTGCTTTATGGGTGTCTTAAAATCTTTATATTCGTGAATATGAATATTGAGATGTATTGAATGAAAGGCGACATCCCCCTGACCATGTCAGCTGCGGACTTCGAAGATGCAGCGGAACTGTTCGGGGTGCTGTCGACGCCGATCCGGCTGCGCATCATCGGTGCGCTCTGCCACGGTGAAAAGAATGTCTCTCAGTTGCTGCATGACATAGACGTATCGCAACCCAACATGTCGCAGCACCTGAACGTGCTGTACCGGGCGGGTGTGGTGGCCAAGCGGCGTCATGGGGCGCAGGTGTTCTACAGCATTGCCGACGAGTCGGTGGTGCGGGTGT
>CALRMF020000221.1:0-4975 GCA_943369035.1 Curvibacter sp. AEP1-3 | reverse complement strand
ATCAAGCGCCATTTTCATTTGAAAATTCAGCTTACTTCGCCAGCAGGCTGTTCAGATCAAACCCTGCGTCGCCTGCCTGTTGCGGCGTGGGCGAGATGCCGGCGTCCAGCAGCTTGCGCGCCTGCAGGTGGTCGCGGCTGGCGTTGATGCTGTCGGCGGCGATGAGTTGGTCGCCCTTGTAGTGGTAGACGCTGAAACTGCCGCTGGTTATGTCGCCACGCACGGCCCAGTGCTCGGCGCCCATGGACAGGCCGGCCATCTGCAGCTTCTTGTCGTACTGGTCGCTCCAGAACCAGGGCGTGGCGGTGAAGGGGCGTTCCTGCCCCAGCAGTGCAGCGGCCGCGCTCTTGCCTTGCTCGGTGGCGTTCTGCACTGATTCCAGGCGCAGCAGGCTGCCGTCACTCATGCGGCGCGCAGTGCAGTCACCGGCGGCCACGATCGAACTGTCGCTGGTGCGACCGCAGGCGTCGACCACGATGCCGCGTTCGCATTCCAGCCCTGCCGCACGCGCCAGTTCGTCATTGGCATTGACGCCGATGCCCACCACCACCAGCCCGGCGGGGTAGAGCGTGCCGTCCTTCAGGCGCACGCCGGTGGCCTGGCCTTCATGGTCGGTGATGATTTCCTCAATCTGCGCGCCCAGCACCAGCTGCACGCCGTGGCCGCGGTGCAGTTCGGCATACCAGTCCGACAGCATGGGCGCCAGCACGCGACCCAGCAGGCGCGGCGCGGCCTCCAGCACGGTCACGGCCAAGCCTTTCTTGCGCGCGGTGGCCGCCACTTCCAGGCCGATGAAGCCGCCGCCTATCACCACCACCGGCAGTTGCCGCTCCAGGCACACGGCCATGCGTTCGGCGATGGCGCTGGCATCGTCGCGGCTGCGCAATGCATACACACCCTGCGCATTGCCGCCGGGCAGCGGCAGCGCGCGCGGGGTGGAGCCGGTGGCCAGCACCAGGCCGGCATAGGGCAGGGTGCTGCCGTCACTCAGCGTCACCTGCTTGGCCGCGCGATCGATGGCGGTCACGCGGGTGCCGGTGTGCAGGCCGATGTTCTTGCGCGCCAGCATTTCGGGGGCTCGCATCACCAGTTGGGCCGCGTCCATCTCGCCGGCCATCCAGGCCTTGGACAGCGGCGGGCGGTGGTAGGGGCCGTGTGGCTCGTCGCCCAGCAGGGTGACGGGGCCTTCAAAGCCGCCGGCGCGCAGCGCTTCGGCAGCCTGCACGGCGGCCTGGCCGGCGCCGACGATGAGGATGGGCCCGGTGATGCTCATGAAAACTGCTCCTGTGATGCTGCGCGGGGGGGCCTGCGTTACTCTTGGCAAGCAGGCAGGCTGATGATCAGGCCTTCGAGCTTGGGGCTGGCCTTGATCTGGCAGGCCAGGCGGCTGTTGGGGCGGCGCTCGTCGGCCACGTTCTCCAGCATGGCGAGTTCGTTCTCGCTGGCCGGGGGGATGTCGCCCAGGCGCGATTCTTCCACATAGCAGTGGCAGGTGGCGCAGGCGCAGGAGCCGCCGCATTCGCCGATGATGCCGTCGATGCCGTTGGCGGTGGCGCCCTGCATCAGGCTCCAGCCGTCGGGCAGGTTGACGGTGGTGGACTGACCGCTGGCTTCGACGTAGGTGATGTTGGCCATGTAAAAGTCTCCGGTTGCAAATGAAAGGCCGCCTGCGGGCGGCAGGCGGCGGGTTGAAGGACGGTGCCGCTTATTGGACCACGAGGTCCAGGCGCAGCGGGCTGCGGAAGGTGGACGAGGGCATCCACGGCAGCTGGTCGGCCAGGCGTGTGTATTCAGGCACGACCTTGTGGAACTCGTCAAAGGCGATCTTCACCGCCAGGCGCGCAATGGCCGTGCCCAGACAGGCGTGCACACCGCCGCCAAAACCGAGGTGGCCGCGCGGCTTGCGCGTGATGTCGTACACGTCGGGGTTGGGGTACTGGCGCTCGTCGCGGTTGCCGGAGCCGTAGGCCAAGCAGACGAAGTCGCCTTCCTTCATGGTCTGGCCGTGCAGGGTCACGTCCTTCATCAGGCGGCGGCGGAAGCGCTGGGCCGAGGTGTTGAAGCGCAGGCTCTCTTCAATCGCATCAGGCAGCAACTCGGGGTTGGCCACCACGGCGCGGCGCGCCTCGTCGAAGGTCGCCAGGTTGTAGGCGAACATCATCATGAAGCCGCCGAGCGATTCCACGCCGGCCATGATGAGGGTGGTGGTGGTGAGCAGCACCTCGCGCTCGTCCAGGCGGTCGCCATCGACCTCGGCCAGGCTGAAGTGGCTGATGAGGTCGTTACGCGGTTCCTTGCGACGCATGGCGATGACCTTGCTGGCGTAGTCCTGCATCCAGTTGTAGGCGGCGATGTGCTCCGGGCCCTTGGTGCGGGTGCGCGAGTCGCTCTGCACCATCAGCACGGCGTTGTCGCGCACTTCCTGCTCGGGCACGATGGCCTCGTCACCCATGGGCAGGCCGAGCGCGGCCATCAGCACCTTGACGGTGAACTGCGATGACACGTCCTTGAAGTCGAAGCTCTTCACGCCCTGCAACTGGCCGAACACCTGCTGCGCCACGGCGCGGATCGGTTCTTCCAGTGCCAGCAGGTTGCGCTTCATGAAGGCGTGCTGGATCAGGCCGCGCAGGCGGTCGTGCTTCGGTGGGTCCGAGCTGCCCAGGGTGGCACCGGCGCGGCCAGGCAGCTCGGTCATCAGGTTGCCGCTGGCCGAGGAATAGGTTTGCCAGTCCTGGCCGGCGGACACGATGTCCGCGTAGCGCGACAGCACCCACATCTGGGCTTCCGGGCTCCAGAAGCAGGGGTATTCGTCGCGCAGCGTCTTGTAGTAGGGGAACGGGTCCGCGTCGATGGCGGGGGAGTAGGGGTCGAAGCTGAACATCGTCGGTCTCCACGGGTTGTGATGTGGGTTGAACTTTAGGGCTGACTTTGGTCAAGATCACTGCACAAAATGAGCTTGATCTGGTACTTTTCGATCAAAATGCTGGAATGCGCCAGTCAACTATTCCGAGCTTCGCGCTCTACGGCGAGGCCGCCGCCCCGGGCCAGGACCTGCTGCACATCGAGGCGGTGGAGTCGCGCAGCCGGCTGTATCACTGGGAGATCTCGCCGCACGTGCACCAGGGCCTGTACCAGGTGCTGTGGCTGCAGCGGGGCGCGGCCGAGGTGGCGCTGGACGAGTGGGTGCAGCGCGTGCAGGGGCCGGCGGCCATCGTGGTGCCGCCGGGCGTGGTGCACGGCTTTCGCTTTGCGCCCGGCACCGACGGCCTGGTGCTCACCTTGAGCGCACGCTTTCTGGGGGAGGGTGAGTTCCAGTCGGTGGGCGAGGCCTTTCGCGCCCTGTTTGCCGCGCCGGGCGTGCTGGACTTTGCACAGGGCGCGGCGCCGGCCGAACGGCTGCACGCGCTGCTGCGCGAGCTGGCGGCCGAGTTTGCCCAGCCTGGAGCGGGCGACACCCCGGTGCCCGGCTGGCTGGCGCGCGCCGTGGTGTGGCGCCTGGCGCAGGCGCGTGCGCAAGGCGAGCAGGCCGCAGCGGGCGAGCGGGCGCACCGGCACCAGGCGCTGTTCACGCGCTTTCTGCTGCTGGTGGAACAGCACTTCCTGGAACACTGGCCGCTGGAGAAATACGCCTCACGCCTGGGCCTGTCCACCCAGCGCCTGAACCGCCTCACGCGCGCCGAGAGCGGGCGCAGCGCGCTGGAGCTGGTGCACGAGCGCCTGACACGCGAGGCCTGCCGCCGCCTGGTCTACATCGCCGCGCCTGCGGCCAGCCTGGCGGCCGAGCTGGGCTTTGAGGACCCGGCATATTTCTCGCGCTTCTTCAAGCGCCGCACCGGCGTGAGCCCGCAGCAGTACCGTCAGCAGCACCGCGCCCAAGGCTGAGCGTCACGCCGCGGCGCCGCGTGCCTTGCGCGAGGCGGGCTTGTGCGCCGGCGCCAGCGCGGGCGCCACCACGGCTTCGAGCTGCGTGCGCAGCCAGCGGTGCGCGGCGTCCTGCTGGTAGCGCGCGTGCCAGATCATGTACATCGGGATGGTGGGGCAGGCCACGGGCGGTGCGCAACTGGCCAGCCCGGTGAAGGTCTGCCGCGCCAGCAGCCCGGGTACGGTGGTCAGCAGCGCGGTGCCGCGCACGAAGGCCGGCAACGCACTGAAGGAGGGCACCATGACCGTGAAGCGACGCTGCAGGCCCTTGGCGGCCAGGTGCTGGTCCAGGTCCAGGCTGCGGCGCGGCTCGTACACCACGGTGGCGTGGTCGGCGGCCAGGTACTCGGCCTCCTTGCGCGGAGCATCGCGCACGGCGGGGTCGTAGAACACGCGGTACTCGTCCTCGAACAGGCGCTTTTGTACGATGTCGGCGCCATCCGGCGGGCGCGGGCTGATGACCAGCTGGCAGTCGTCGTTGCGCAGCATCTCCAGGCGCGGGATGGTGGAGGGAATGATGCGTAGCGCCACACCCGGCGCGGTCTCGCGCAGGCGTGCAGCCAGCGCGGGCAGCAGCAGGTCGCGCTGGAAGTCGTTGGCGGCAACGGTGATGGTGGTCTGCCAGCGCGCCGGATCGAACTCGCCGCTGTGGGCAAAGTGCTGCATCTGGCGCAGCAGGGCACGCGCCTGGCCCGCCAGTTCCTCGGCCCGCGCCGTGGCCACGATGCCGCGTCCGCTCTTGACGAACAGCGGGTCGCCGGTGATGGCGCGCAGTTTCTCCAGCAGGTGGCTGACGCCCGATTGCGTCACGCCCAGGCGCTGTGCGGCGCCGGTGACGGAACCGGCTTCCATGACGGTCACCAGCAACTGCAGCAGATGGCCATCCAGATCCGAATAATCGAATTTGCTCATAGGTTCCATCATGTTTCACGTCTTTATCCGGGTCAATGTTTTCGGAATACTCGCCGCATCAGCTTTGACCTCTGTCAACCAAGGAGACCTTCCGTGAGCACCTGCTGCGCCGCCAAACAGATTCCCGGCACCACGCCTTTCG
>CALRMF020000220.1:0-5006 GCA_943369035.1 Curvibacter sp. AEP1-3 | reverse complement strand
GCTACCAGCCGCGCGGCAAGGTGCTGGGCGGCTCCAGCTCGGTCAACGCCATGATCTACACCCGCGGCCATCCGCGGGACTACGACGACTGGGCCGCCGCGGGCAACCCCGGCTGGAGCCATGCCGAGGTGCTGCCGTACTTCAAGCGTGCGGAGGACAACGCCCGCGGGGCCGATGCGCACCACGGCAGCGGCGGTCCGCTGCATGTGATGGACCTGCGCAGCCCCAACCGGCACAGCCACGACTTCGTGGCCGCGGCGCGGCAGGCCGGCCATGCCGTCAATCCGGACTTCAATGGCGCCGAGCAGGAAGGCGTAGGGCTGTACCAGGTAACGCACAAGAATGGCGAGCGCTACTCCGCGGCCAAGGCGTATCTGGCGCCCCACCGGCAGCGACCCAACCTGCACGTTGTCACCGGCGCGCAGGCGACGCGCATTCTGTTCGAAGGCCGACGCGCCGTCGGCGTGGAGTTCCTGCAGCAGGGGACGCGTCATACACTGCGCGCCCGGCGCGAGGTGCTGCTGTGTGCCGGCGCGCTGCAGTCGCCGCAGCTGCTGATGCTCTCCGGCGTCGGCCCGGCCCAGCACCTGCAGGACCTGGGCATCGCCGTGCTGCACGACCTGCCCGGGGTCGGCCAGCACCTGCAGGACCATGTGGACGTGGTGCTGGTGCATGACGCCCCGCGCCTGACGGATCTGTTCGGCCTGTCCCTGCCCGGCGCGCTCAAGGTGCTGCGCGGCATGCAGGAATGGCGGCGCACGCGCAGCGGCATGCTGACCACCAACTTTGCCGAGGCCGGCGGCTTCATCCGCAGCCAGCCGCAGGAGCCGATCCCCGATCTGCAGCTGCACTTCGTGGTCGGCAAGCTGGTGGACCACGGCCGCGCAACGGTCTGGGGCCATGGCTATTCCTGCCACGTCTGCCTGCTGCGCCCCCAGAGCCGCGGCAGCGTGCGGCTGGCCAGCCCCGACCCGTTGGCCGCGCCGCTGATCGACCCCAACTTCCTGGGCGAGGCGGATGATGTGCAGCGACTGGTGCGCGGCTTCAAGCTCATGCGCCAGATCCTGGCCCAACCGGCCCTGGCCGAACTGGGCGGGCGCGAGTTGCCCGCCTCCGGCGAGGCGCGGAGTGATGCGGACATCGAGCGCTTCATCCGCGCCCATGCCGACACCATCTACCACCCCGCCAGCACCTGCCGCATGGGTCCGGGGCCGGACGCGGTGCTGGATGCGCGCCTGCGCGTGCACGGACTGCAGGGCCTGCGCGTGGTGGATGCCTCGGCCATGCCCTCGCTGGTGGGCGGCAACACCAACGCACCGGTGGTGATGATGGCGGAGAAGGCCGCCGACCTGATCCGCGAAGACAACCGGCCCTGAGCCCGTTCCGAGGCCGATGGCCCCGGACACGCTCGACGCAACATGGCGGCAAGCCAGTTTCGGAAACCGCCGGTACACGCTAGAGTGGGGCCATGAGGCACGAAAAAAAACGGTTGAAACAACTACTCTCCCGCCGCGGCCTGGCCTATTCGCTGGCGCTGTGTCTGCTCATCCTCGGCTTGGGCGGACTGGGCTTCTGGCTGATCGAGCCCGATGTGCACACCCTGAGCGACGGCCTGTGGCTCGCCTTCACCACGGCGGCCACCGTAGGCTATGGCGATCTGGTGCCCACCACCATGCTGTCGCGTGGCTTCGCGGTGATGGTGGTGCTGCTGGGCCTGGCGGTGCTGTCGATGGTCACGGCCTCGGTGGCGGCCATGCTGGTCGAGACCGACGAGCAAAAGGTGCAGCACGAACTGCTGCACGAGCTTGCGGCCCTGCGTGCCGAGGTGCAGGCCCTGCACGCCGATGTACGCACCCTGCGGGAGGGGCGCAAGCCGCCGGCCTGATGGGCCCGGACCGGCGGCATAGAATGGTCCGGTCCTCATGTTCAACCTGACGCGTTATTTCTCCACCCTGTCGTTTGCGCTGATGGCCGTTGCGGCTGCCGCGCTGACCTACCACTACCGCCACACGGCCTACGAGCAACTGCTGCACCACGAGCAGAACCGGGCGGAGGAGTTGACCCAGGTACTGGAGAACTCGCTGTGGCCGTACTTTCAGCCGCTGATCGACGCGCACGACGCCACCTCCGATGACGTGCTGCGCGAACGCGCCGCCAACACCCGCCTGCGCGAGGCCCTCGGCGGCATGATGCGCGGCACCACCGTGCTGAAGATCAAGCTCTACACACGCGACGGCCGCACGGCGTTTTCCACCGATCCGCTGCAGATCGGCGAAAGCAAGGCGGACAGCGGCGGCTTTCGCACAGCCCTGGGTGGGACGCCGATCAGCGTGCTGACCCACCGCAACCAGTTCGATGCCTTCGAGGGCACGCTGCAGGACCGCGACGTTATCTCGACCTATGTACCCATCCACAGCGTCATGGAGGGGCAGGCGCAGATCGTCGGGGTGTTCGAGGTCTACCAGGATGTCACGCGCTTCGTGCAGGCGGCCGATCGGCATCTGCTGTGGGTGTCACTGGGCGTCGTCGGCGTGCTGGCGGCGCTCTACCTGGTGCAGCTGATGCTGGTGCGACGGGCCCAGACCTGTCTGCGCGCCCAGGCCGGCGCCTTGCAGCAGGCCAACCAGGAGCTGGACCGCCGGGTACAGGAGCGCACGCGCGACCTGGAGAACGAGATCGCGGAGCGGCGCCATGCCGAACAGCGCCTGGACTACCTGGCCCACCACGACCCGCTGACCGATCTGCCCAACCGGCTGCTGTTCAAGGAGCGGCTGTCGCACAGCCTGCAGCAGCTCGGCGCAAATGGCGGGCAACTGGCCGTGCTGTTCATCGACCTCGACCATTTCAAGGACGTCAACGACACGCTGGGCCATTCCGTCGGCGACACGCTGCTGGCGGCGGTCACGCGCCGGCTGGAATCCTGCATCCGCCCGGGTGACACCCTGGCACGCCTGGGCGGCGACGAATTCATCTGCATCCTGGAGCGCATCGCCGGCCCGGCCACCGCGCTGGAAGTCGCCGACCAGTTGCTCGAGCTGTTCCGCCAGCCGTTCAGCGTGGGCGACAACCAGCTCTACCTGTCGGCCAGCATCGGCATCAGCCAGGCGCCGCTGGACGGCATGGACGTTGATGTGCTGGTGCGCAAGGCCGACGCGGCGATGTACCAGGCCAAGGCGCATGGGCGCAACCGCAGCCATTTCTACACCAGCGAGATGACCGCCTCGGCCCAGGAGCGCATCCAGCTGGAAAGCCTGCTGCGTGACGCCATCCTGACGCAGGAACTGAGTGTTCACTTCCAGCCCAAGATCGATGTGCAAACCGGCCAGCTGCTCGGTGCCGAGGCCCTGCTGCGCTGGCACAGCGCCGAGCTGGGCGAGGTACCGCCGGCACGCTTCATTCCGCTGGCCGAGGAGACCGGCTTCATCATCGAACTGGGCTTCTGGGTGCTGTGCGAATCCTGCCGTCAGGTCGCCGCCTGGGACGCCGCCGGCCTGCACGTGCCGGTGGTGTCGATCAACCTCTCGGTCAAGCAACTGGAGCGCGGCAACTTTCCCGAACTGCTGCGTAACGTCATGCGCGAGACCGGCATCGCGCCGCACCGCCTGGAGCTGGAGATCACCGAGTCCGTCGTCATGGACGTGGAGGATGCCTTCGCCATGCTGGACGATCTGCGCGCGCTCGGCGTGCAGCTGGCGCTCGACGACTTCGGCACCGCCTACTCCTCGCTGTCGTACCTGCGCAGGCTGCCGGTGCAGACACTCAAGATCGATTGCGCCTTCATCGCCGGCATTGGCAAGAACCGCAGCGATGAGGCCATCGTCCAGGCCATGGTAGCCATCTCGCACAGCCTGGACCTGAGTGCCGTGGCAGAAGGCGTGGAGACGGTCGAGCAGTTCGAGTTCCTGCGCCGGCTGGGGTGCGAGCAGGTCCAGGGCTTCCTGTTTGGCACCCCGATAGCCGGCGACGCCTTCCTGGCCCGTTGGCTGGCCGCGCAGGCGGTCGCCCTGCCTGCCTGAGCGCCGTTGAACGGCGTTTCCTGGCGCATTACCCGACCCCTTTGTCGGACAAGTTCCTACACACGGTCGCGCCAGCCGCCGACTTAAATTCCCCACCCCGTTTGTCTACAGTTGGTTCACCACACCAGAGATCGGTGTGAAGCGGGAAAAAACCATGCGTACCAATGCCATTTCACTCAATCCGTTCAGCCTGATGATGGAGCCCGAAACCGTGCTCCAGGCCATGGAGCGCTCCCAGTCGCTGCGCGGCCTGCGCCGCCGCCAGTTGCGTCCGCTCGACAAGCCGTTGATCCCCTACGCCAAGGCGCGCAACGTCTGCAACGATGCGGCCCTGGTCGACAGCGAAGACGACGACCTCGACCTTTGAGCCAATCGGGCCGTCGAACGCCGCTGCCAGTGGCCGCTGCGTGACGACAGCCATCCCCTGAAGCCGTCTTCCGGGCTGCTAGCATCGCCAGCCATGATCAAGTTGACCTGGCTTCCCCGCTTTCCCGTTGGCCTGTTTGCCATTCCGGTCGGTTTCTTCGCCCTCGGTGGCGCCTGGCGCCGCTCCGCCCAGTTCGGCTGGCCGAGCTCCCATGCGATCGGCGATCTGTTGGCCGGGTCCGCACTGGCTTTGCTGGCCGCGTTGCTGCTGGTTTACCTGCTCAAAGGCCTGCGCCATCCCCAAGCAGTCGCCGCCGAATTCACCCACCCGCTGGCCGGGTCGTTGATGGCGCTGATTCCGCTGTCGTTTCTGCTCTGTACCAGCTACTTCGGCCGCCCCGGCCACTTGGGCTGGCTGCTCTTCCTGCTGGCCACGCTGGCACTGCAGGGCGTGATCGCCATCCGCATCGTCGCCATCATCACCAATGCCTCGTTGCCCGCCGGTGCGGTGACACCGGTGCTGTACATTCCGCCCGTGGCCGGCGGCTACGTGGGTGCCATGGCGCTGCAGACGCTGGGCTACCCGGGCTGGGCGGCACTGCTGCTCGGCATGGGCCTGGTGAG
>CALRMF020000219.1:0-5020 GCA_943369035.1 Curvibacter sp. AEP1-3 | reverse complement strand
TCGCACGTTCAGCGCCTTCGGCTTGCCGTCGGCGTCGAGCACGTGCACGCGGCCGCGTGTCACGGTGCGGCCGGCCACCTCCGCCACCATGGCGGCGTAGCGCGTCTTCTGCTCCGGCGTCAGCAGCTCGGCAATGCGCGCGCGGATGTCAGCCGTGATGCGCTCGCGCGCCTTGGTGCGGTCGGCTTCTGGCAGGTCACGCAGCTGCATGAACTTGGGCCGGGCGTCGGCGTAGATGGCGTCCACCTTCTCGGTCTGCGCGGCATCGAGCTGCAGCTCCTTCACCAGCCGGTTGCGGAACTCGGCCGCCGGGCCGCCGGCACCCGCCGGTGCCTGCGCGGCATTTTGGCCTGCAGCGCCCCCCGGTGGGACGCCAGATGCTTCTGAATTTGTAGCAGAGGCCGCGGGGGCCGCCGGGGCAGCTTGCGCGGCCGGCTCCACGCCGGCAATGCGCACGCGCAGCGCCGAGTTGGGCACCTTCAGCACGCTGTCACGCACATCGGTGATCACGCGCACATTGGCCGTCATGCCCGGCAGCAGGCGACCGTCCGGGTTGGCAAAGGTCACCACCGCCACATAGGTCACCACGTTGGAAACATTGAGCGCCGCCTTGCGCACCTGGCTGATCTGGCCTTCAAACGTGCGGCCCGGGAAGGCATCCACCGTGAAGCTGGCCTTCTGCCCGGTGCGGATGCGGCCCACGTCGGCCTCGTCGATGCTGGCCTCCACCTGCATCTCGCGCAGGTTCTGGGCAATGATGAACAGCTCCGGCGCCTGCAGGCTGGCCGCCACCGTCTGCCCCTTCTCGATGGCACGCTTGATCACGATGCCGTTCACCGGCGAGGTGATGCGCGTGCGCGCCAGGTCCACCCGCGCCTGCGCCAGCGTGGCCTCGCGCTGCGCCACGTTGGCCTGCGCGCTCTTCACCTGCGCCTCGCTCACGCCCAGCTGCGCCTCGGCCGCCTTCACCGCCTCCAGGCTGGTGTTGACCAGCGCGTTGGACTGGTCGGCCGTGCTGCGGGCGATGAACTCCTTGCTCACCAGCATCAGGTTGCGCTCGTGCGTGCGGCGCGCCTCGGCCAGGTCGGTCTGAGCGCGCGACACCTGCGCCCGCGCCGCCACCACATTGGCCTGCGCCGTCAGCACCACGGCACGCGCGGCGTCCACGTCGGCCTGGGCCGAGCGCACGCGGTATTCAAAGGTCTCGGGGTCGATGACGGCAATCAGCTGGCCGGCCTTCACCTCGGAGTTGAAGTCCACCAGGATCTCCTTGACCTGGCCCGACACCTGGGTGCCCACCGTCACCTGCGTCACCGGGCTCACCGCCCCGCTGGCCGACACCGCCGCCTGCAGCGGCCCGCGCTCGATCTTGCCGGTGCGGTACTGCACCGCATCGCTGCCGCCACGCTGCAGCCACCACCAGCCGCCCGCTGCCACCACCAGGGCCATCGCCACGGCACCCGTCACGAGATAGGTCTTCTTCATGCGGCCATTGTAGGAAGAGCGTCCCTGCCCCCGCGTCAAGTCAGGTATCTGCCGTGTAAAGACCCGGCAAACGGGGCCCCGTTCGCGCCCGCCCACGGCATTTCACGCCACGCCGGCGGCATTCCGTCGCACGGCGCTGGTGCGTCCCGCGGCGTGCGCGCACAGTCCACGGCACGGTTCACCCCCTTCTGGAGAACACCATGGAACTGACACCTGCCATCGCCATCCACCTCAGCGCCGCCCTGGCGGCCACCGTCATCGGCCCCTTCGCCCTGTGGGCGCGCCGCGGCCGCACCCAGCGGCCCCGCCTGCACCGCGCCTTCGGCTACGCCTGGGTCACGCTGATGCTGGCCACCGCCGTCTCGGCCCTGTTCATCCACGGCACCGCGTTGCCGCACATCCTCGGCTACGGTCCCATCCACCTGCTGATCCCGGTGGTCTTCGTGGCGCTGTTCGGCAGCTTCTGGTACCTGGCGCGCGGCAACATCGCCGGCCACCGCCGCACCATGCAGATCACCTACGTGGCCAGCTGCCTGGTGGCCGGCGGCTTCACCCTGCTGCCCAGCCGCTACCTGGGCCAGCTGCTGTGGGGCCAGGTGTTCGGCCTCGTCTGACCTCAAGGAGTACCCCATGCACACCCCCACCGACTCCGACGACCACCTCACCCGCCTGGCCCGCAGGCGCGCCAGTGCCAAGCTGGGCTGGTACATCCACGCCGTGGTGTACGTGGCCGTCAACGCCCTGCTGGCGCTGCTCTCGGCGCGCAGCCCGCACCCCTGGGCCGTGTTCCCCGCACTCGGCTGGGGCCTGGGCCTGCTGATCCACGGTGCCGTGGTCTGGCTGGCCCTGCCGGGCAGCAGCCTGCACCAGCACCTGCTGGAACAGGAGCGCCAGCGCCTGATCCGGCACCGTGACCCGTGGTGACGCGCCGCCGCCCCACGCACCTGCCGCCGGGGCATACTCCGGCAACCGACGCCTTCCACCCATGCGACGCCTGATGTCCTCCGCCATGCTGCTGCGCGCCGTGCAGGCCGCGGCGCTCAACACCCTGATCGCGCTGGGCATCACCGTCTTCGGCCAGGAAAGCTTCGGCACCAACCTGGTCTATTCGCAGTGCATCGGCCTGAGCATCCTGGGGCTGATCGACTTCGGTCGCCAGGCGCTCATCCGCGACTGGCCCACCCAATGGCGCCGCCTGGTGCTGATCGTGCCGCTGGGTGCCAGCGCGGGTTTCCTGCTGGGCACCTTGCTGGCCGATGCGCTGCTGGGCCATGCCAGCACCCAGTACTGGCTCACCCAGCCGCGCAAGGCGTTCGGCTTTCTGGTCCTGAGCCTGGTGGCCGGCACGGTGCTGACCTACTACTTCCTGAGTCGCGAACAGCTCGCCACCGAACGGCAGAAGCTCGAGACCATGCGCCGCCAGGCCGCCGAGGCGCGCCTGAGGCTGCTGGAGACGCAGCTCGAGCCGCACATGCTGTTCAACACCCTGGCCAACCTGCGCGCCCTCATCGGCACCGACCCGCCGGCCGCCACGGCCATGCTCGACCGCATGATCGCCTACCTGCGCGCCACGCTCACTGCCTCGCGCCAGGGCACGCACCCGCTGGCGGCCGAGTTCGAGCGCCTGCACGACTATCTGGAACTCATGGCCGTGCGCATGGGCCCGCGCCTGCACTACACGCTGGACCTGCCGCCCGACCTGGCCGACTGCCCGGTCCCGGCCCTGCTGCTGCAGCCGCTGGTGGAAAACAGCATCCAGCACGGGCTGGAGCCCAAGGTGGAAGGCGGCAGCATCACCGTGCAGGCCCGGCGTGACGGCGCACTACTGGTGCTGGAAGTGCGCGACACCGGCATCGGCCTGGCCGCCAGCCAGGGCACAGCGGGCGGCACCGGCTTCGGCCTGGCTCAGGTGCGCGAACGGCTGGCCACCGAATACGGCGCGCAGGCCGCTCTTGATTTTGTAGCTGACCCCGAAGGCGGGACAAGGGCTACCATCACATTTCCTTGCCGGACATGAACACCCGCCCCACCGCCCTGATTGCCGAAGACGAGCCGCTGCTGGCCCAGGCCCTGCAGGCCGAGCTGGCACGCGCCTGGCCGGCACTGCAGGTGCTGGGCGTGGCCGGCAACGGCGAAGCCGCCGTGGCGCAGGCGCTGGCGCTGCAGCCCGACGTGCTGTTCTTCGACATCCGCATGCCGGCCCTGAGCGGGCTGGACGCTGCTGCCGCGCTGGCCGACGCCTGGCCATACAACGGGCCGAATGACGGGCCGCAGGCCAAGCCGTTCCCGGTGCTGGTGTTCGTCACCGCCTACGACCAGTACGCGGTGCAGGCCTTCGAGGCGCAGGCGGTGGACTACCTGCTCAAGCCGGTGCAGCCCGAGCGCCTGCAGAAAACCGTGGCCAAGGTGCAGCAGACCCTGGCCGCGCAGGCGCCCGCCGCCATGCATTTCGAGACCACGCTGGCGCAGCTGCGCCAGCTGCTGGCCGCACC
Source organism: Curvibacter sp. AEP1-3 (assembly GCA_943369035.1). Classification (GTDB taxonomy): domain Bacteria; phylum Pseudomonadota; class Gammaproteobacteria; order Burkholderiales; family Burkholderiaceae_C; genus Hylemonella. The sequence goes on along the minus strand of CALRMF020000219.1, from coordinate 1,043 downwards.
CGCGGCGGCGCCGGGCAGCCCCGGCGCACCGCTGCGCCTGATCCAGGCCAGCCAGGGCACGGCCATCCGCATGGTGCCGGTGGACGAGGTGCTGTACTTCGAAGCGGCCGACAAGTACGTGCGCGTGCTCACGGCACAGCACGAATACCTGCTGCGCACGCCCCTCAAGGAACTGCTGCCGCAGCTCGACGCGCAGGCCTTCTGGCAGGTGCACCGCGGCACGGTGGTCCGGGCCACGGCCATCGACGCCGTCGCGCGCGACGAAGCCGGCAAGCTCTGGCTGCGCCTGCGCGACCGCACGGAGCGGCTGGCGGTGAGCCGCCTCTACGCCCACCTGTTCAAGGCCATGTAGCGGCGGCGGCGCGGCCCGCCCGCTGCGCCTGCGGCATCCGTCGCGCCCTCTCGGCAATCAACGCGTCTGGCCGGAAAACACCACGCATATGGACCGACCAGCGGCCTCAAGCGCGGCGGCGCATGAGCCGTTATTCAAGGTACTGGGCGACGGTTTTGGCGAACTTCCTCCCAGTTGCGTTGAAGTGTGAATTGAAGTGGTATGGCTCCTCCAAACCAGCTGTCAGGGGCTGGTCTTTGGCCCGCAGGTCCTGGGTGTCCTGCGGGCCTTCTTTCTTGGGGGCGCCGCTCTTCAGCGGTGCCAGCCGCCGTGGCCGCCGCGGTGCCCACCCCCATGGCCGCCCGGCCCACCGTACCAGCCGGCATGCGGGTGGTGGTGGTGATGACGGTGGCCCCAGCCTGGCGGCGGGCCGTACATCACCGGCCGCGCCGGCACGTAGACCACCGGCGGCGGCGCGTAATAGTAGACCGGCGGGCGCACCACCACCGGCGGCGCACTGGCCACGCCCACGTACACGCCGGGCGAGCTCACGCCCACCGACCAGTGGAGGTTGTCGCCGCCAGCCTGCGCTGCGCCGGTGCCCAGCAGCGCCGCAACCCCCAGCAGGGCGGCCAGCGCGTGCGGCCAGGGTTTGCTCCAACGTTTGTTTGTCATGGCTGTGTTCCTTCTCGGGGCCGGACCACCCGGCCCC
>CALRMF020000218.1:0-5050 GCA_943369035.1 Curvibacter sp. AEP1-3 | reverse complement strand
GGCGCAATTAGCGTTACGTGTGGATTTCGGTAAAATCTTGGCTTCTTCAGAGGGAAACCGAGATGCGCCAGGACCAGTTCGACAGGATACTCGCCAACCTGGCCAAGATGAGCCCCGAGCAACTCGAGGCGCTCCAGCAGGCGGCACAGGGGCAGCTGCATCGAACCCAGGGCTTGGCGGTCGTTGAGTCGGTCCGAGGCGCCCGCGGATGCGCCCATTGCGCATCCACCAAGACGGTCAAGAACGGCCAGAGTCATGGGCTACAGCGCTACCGGTGCCTGGCCTGTGGCAAGACCTTCAACGCCACCACCAACACCCCCTTGGCCCGTCTGCGTAACAAAGAACGGTTTTTCCAGATGGGTGAGTGCCTGGTCCGAGGCCTGACTATCAAGCAAAGCGCAGCGGAACTGGGGGTCTCCATCACCACTGCGTTCCGGCTGCGGCACCGATTCCTGGCCGAAGCCGTTAAGCACCAACCCGCCGGGTTGGCCGGGCTGGTTGAGGTCGATGAGACCTACTTCAGGGAGTCCCAGAAAGGTAGCCGTGCGCTCAAAGCGCCCGGAAACCCAAGCCTGGCGCGGCCTGCGCGCTATCACGGAGGCAAGCCGCAAGGCGGCAAGGGGCGACCCAGCAAGCGCAACGACCTGGTTCCGGTCTTGGTGGGGAGGCTGCGTGGCCAGCCCCACGTGGCCGACAGGGTGCTACCGGCCATGAACAAGGTCCAGGCCAAGGAGGCGTTGCAGAACTGGGTTGGGCCTGAAGCGCTGCTCTGTACTGATGGCAGCGGCACGCTGCGTCAGGCCGCAGCTGAGCTGGACATCCCCGCCAAGTACACCCCTGTGACGTACGGCGGCCGGGTCAAGGATGGCGTCTATCACGTCCAGTCGGTCAACCGCTATCACGAGAACCTCAAGACCTGGATAAACAGGGAGCTTCGGGGCGTATCAACCAAGTACCTGGCCAACTACCTTGCCTGGATGCGTATCCGGGAGTGGTTCAAGGATGACTTGCGGCCTGAGCACTTCATCGCATCAGGCCTCGGAAAGCAGCTTATCAATACGTAACGCTAATTGCGCCACAAAAATACAGTTATGTGGAAATGACTTCACATCCAAGCCACTCTAGCGCGCCTGCGCGGCCGGGTGTCCGGTGTTTTCCCTTGTCGGCGAAGGGCGCACCGTGAGCGAGTTCCGCCTGCCGGTCAGTGTCCTCAAGGGCCGCGGCTCAGCCACCCGTGTGGCGCATCGTTTCGAGCGCGACGCCCGCGCGGCCTTCGATGACGGCTGGCAGACCTGGGACGAGGTGCTGCAGGGCGAAGCCACGCGGCCGCAGACGCAGGTGCGCTGGGAAGACGTGCGCAGCGCGCTCGTTCACAACGACTCGCCGGACATTGCCTTCGACTACTCGATCAATCCCTACCGCGGCTGCGAACACGGCTGCAGCTATTGCTACGCAAGGCCGACGCACAGCTACCTGGGGCTGTCGCCCGGGCTGGATTTCGAGACGGTGATCATCGCCAAGCGCGGGCTGGCTGCACAGCTGCAGCGCGAGCTGGCGCGGCCGTCGTACCGGCCCAGCATGATCGTCATCGGCTCGGCCACCGATTGCTACCAGCCGGTGGAGCGCGAACTCCAACTCACGCGCGGGCTGATCGAGGTGCTGCACGCGGCGCACCATCCTTTTTCGCTCGTCACCAAGTCCAGTGGCGTCGAGCGCGACCTCGACCTAATCGCCCCCATGGCCGCACGGCGGCTGGCGGCGGTCTACGTCACCATCACCACGTTGGACGCTGAGCTGGCGCGCCAGCTGGAGCCGCGCGCGGCGTCACCGCAGCGCCGCCTGCGCACCCTCCGTACGCTGGCCGAGGCCGGCGTGCCGGTGGGGGTGAGCGTGGCGCCGCAGATCCCCTTCCTCAACGACGACATGGAGCAGGTGCTGGAGGCCGCGGCGCAGGCCGGTGCCCGTAGCGCCTTCTACACCGTGTTGCGCCTGCCCTGGGAGCTGAACGAGGTGTTCCAGCAGTGGCTGGAACTGCACTACCCGCAGCGCGCAGCGCGTGTGATGGCGCGCATCCGCGAGATGCGCGGCGGGCAGGACTACCGCAGCGACTTCGCCACCCGCATGCAGGGCAGCGGCCTGTGGGCGGAACTCATCCACCAGCGTTTTCACAAGGCCTGTGCCCGCCATGGCCTGAACCGCGAACGCACCGAGCTCGATCTGTCGCAGTTCCGCCCCGGCCTGGCCGTTGGCCAGGGGAGTCTGTTCTGAACGAGACGGCTGTTCAGGGCTTGACGGGTTCGATGCTCAGCACGATGTAGGCACCGCCCACCTTGTCGGCCGTGAAGCGCACCTGGTCGCCGGCTTTCACCTTCTCGAGCAGTGCGGCGTCCTGCACCTGGAACACCATGGTCATGGGCGTCATGTCTAGGTTCTTGATCTCACCGTGCTTGAGGGTGATCTTCTTCGCGGCTTTGTCGACCTTGCGCACTTCGCCTTCGCTGTAGGCGTTGGCGGGTGTTGCCACGGAGGCGCCGTGGTGGCTGTCGTGAGGGGCCGTCTGGGCCAGGGCCGGACCGGTGGCCAGCAATGCCGTGAGGACAAGCAGGACATAGTTCATGGGGATGTTCCTTTCAGCGATAAGACTGGTAGACCGATGACGTGCCGCCGCGCTGCACCAGCAGCACGTCGTACGGGTCCTTGCGGCCACCGTACTCGGGGCCGTCCATGCCGGGCGACCCCACGGGCATGCCGGGCACGGCCAGGCCCAGGGCGCGCGGCTTGTCCTTGAGCAGGCGCTGGATCTCGCTTGCCGGCACATGGCCTTCGAGCAGGTAGCCGCCCACCAGCGCCGTGTGGCAGGAGCCGAAACGGTCGGCCAGGCCGAGGCGCTGGCGGTAGTCGCGCTTGACGGCGTCGCTGACGTCGTGCGCCTTGACCTCGAAGCCGTTGGCCTGCAGGTGCTTGATCCAGTCCTTGCAGCAGCCGCAGGTGGGCGTCTTCCAGACTTCGATCACGGTGGGGCTGCTGGCGGAGGCGCCGGCCAGACCGGCGGTGGCTCCCGCGGCCAGTGCCAGGGCGTTCAGGAGCAGGGTGCGTCGTTGCATCGTCATGTCTCTCAATTGGGTCGTACGGTGATGGTGCCCTTCATGCCGGCCTGAAAGTGCCCGGCGATCAGGCAGGCGAACTCGAACTCACCCGCGCGGTTGAAGGTCCAGATGATCTCGCCGGTCTTGCCAGGCGCGACGTGCGTCATGTAGGGTTCGTCGTGTTCCATGCCCGGGTGCTTGCGCATCATCTCGGCGTGCGCCGCCAGTTCCTGCGGCGTGCCGATGACCAGCTCGTGCATCACCTGGCCGCTGTTGCGCACCCGCAGGCGCACCGTCTCGCCTTGCCGCACCGCGATGCGGTCGGGCGTGAAGCGCATGGCGTCCGTCATGTTCAGCGTGATGGTGCGCTGCACCTGGCGCGCCTGGCCGGCGATGCCCCAGTCCTTCTGCTCGGCCACGGCGGCATGCATCGGCTGGCCATGCTGGGGTTGGTGGCCAAAAGCGGCACTGGCGCCCGTCAGTAGTGCGCAAATAGCTATGAATTTAGTAGCATTCATGAAGTTCTTTCAGTGATGGGGGTGGGATTTGGGTTTGACGGCCTTGAGCTCGACCGCCGGGGCGCTGCCACTTGCGGGGGCGCTGCGCTGCACGGCCGGCGGCGCGCCGCGCCACTCGTAGGCCTGGGTGCCGGCGGGCTGCTTGAACCAGCCCGGGTCGCGGTAGTCACCGGCCTTCTGCTCGCGCCGCACCTTGAGCGTGGTGAACATGCCGCCCATCTCCACCGGGCCGTAGGGGCCGGTGCCGGTCATCATGGGCAGCGTGTTGTCGGGCAGTGGCATCTCCATCTCGCCCATGTCGGCCATGCCGCGTTCGCCCATCACCATGTAGTCGGGTACCAGCTTCTGGATCTTGCCCACCAGGCCGCGGTGGTCCACGCCGATCAGCGTCGGCACCTCGTGGCCCATGGGGTTCATGGTGTGGTGGCTCTTGTGGCAGTGGAAGGCCCAGTCGCCTTCCTCGTCGGCGACGAACTCCAGCTGCCGCATCTGCCCCACCGCCACGTCGGTGGTGACTTCCGGCACGCGCACGCCCATGGGCCAGGGCCCGCCGTCGCTGCCGGTCACCACGAACTCGTGGCCGTGCAGGTGGATGGGGTGGTTGGTCATGGTCAGGTTGCCGACGCGGATGCGCACCTTGTCGCCCAGCCGCACGTTCAGGCTGTCGATGCCGGGGAAGGCGCGGCTGTTCCAGGTCCAGAGGTTGAAGTCCAGCATGGTGTTGATCTTGGGCGTGGCGCTGCCGGGCTCGATGTCGTAGGCATTGAGCAGGAAGCAGAAGTCGCGCTGCACCTCGTGGATCAACGGGTGTTTCGTCTTCGGGTGCGTGACCCAGAAGCCCATCATGCCCATGGCCATCTGCGTCATCTCGTCTGCATGCGGGTGGTACATGAAGGTGCCGGGCCGGCGGGCCACGAACTCGTAGACGAAGGTCTTGCCGGGCGGGATCTGCGGCTGGTTCAGGCCGCCCACGCCGTCCATGCCATTGGGCAGGCGCTGGCCGTGCCAGTGGATGGTGGTGTGCTCGGGCAGCTTGTTGGTGACGAAGATGCGCACGCGGTCACCCTCCACCACCTCGAGGGTCGGCCCGGGGCTCTGACCGTTGTAGCCCCACAGGTGCGCGCGCATGCCGGGCGCGATCTCGCGCACCACGGGCTCGGCCACCAGGTGGAACTCCTTCACGCCCTGGTTCATGCGCCATGGGCAAGTCCAGCCGTTGAGCGTGACCACCGGGTTGTAGGGCCGGCCGTTGGGCGGCAGCAGCGGCGCGGCGGTGTCGGCGCTGGTCTGCAGCACCGGCTCGGGCAGGGCGGCCAGCGCCACCTTGCTGACCGAAGCGGCGGCCACGGCGCCCAGGCCGGCGCCGGCGAAGAAATGTCGTCGGTTCATGGAAGCTTTCATGTCAGTGCCCTCCGCGGGCCGCACTGCGCCCGCCGGTATCGAAAG
>CALRMF020000217.1:0-5062 GCA_943369035.1 Curvibacter sp. AEP1-3 | reverse complement strand
CGGTTGAACAGCGCCAGCGCGGTTTCAAGAATGCGCTGCGCGGTCTGCCGGGGCGCCTTCTTGGCCATCTCACGACGTCTTGCGGGCCGCTGGGCGTTTGCGAGCCGGCGCGGCCTTGGTGGCAGTTTTGCGGGTGCCAGCCGCCTTTTCCAATGCGGCGAGGCGGTCGGCCAGTGCTTGCATTTCCTTGGCGGTGGGGACGCCCAAGCCCTTGAGTGCGCGCGCCACCCGGTCCTCGAAGATGCCCTCCAGCTTGTCCAGCTGGCCCGATGCGCGGCTGCTGAACTCGTTGGCAAAGCTGTTCATTTTCTGCGTCGCCTCCGCCATCTTTTCTTCGGCAGCAGACTGGGTGCGGCGTTGGATCGCCAGGCCTTCCTGCACGAGGGCTTCAAACACCTTGCCGCCTTCCTGCTGCGCCTTGCTGAAGGCGGCCAGTCCGGCCAGCCAGATCTCGTGGGCCGAGTCCTTGATGGCGTCGGGCAGCGGGGCGCTGGGGCGAGCGGAGGCGGGTTTCTTGACCATGGGATGCTCCTTGAGGTGTGATGCGCCCTCGAACTCTAGCGTCGCGGCGGCCGTTTGGGTAGCGGTGCCGGGCGTGGAATAATCTTGGGTTCGACATTGAAACGCCGCGCCCTGGCCGGCCATTTCTCAGGGAAACCCATGATTCTCGTGACCGGCGGTGCCGGGTTTATCGGTGCCAACTTCGTGCTGGACTGGCTCGCCACGTCCGATGAGCCTGTCGTCAACCTGGACAAGCTCACCTATGCCGGCAACCTGGAAACCCTGGCGTCCTTGCAGGGGGACACGCGTCATGTCTTCGTGCGCGGCGACATCGGTGATGGTGCGCTGGTCGAGCGTTTGTTGGCCGAGCACAAGCCGCGGGCCGTGGTGAACTTTGCGGCCGAGTCGCATGTGGACCGCTCCATCCATGGCCCCGAGGATTTCATCCAGACCAATATCGTCGGTACTTTCCGTCTTCTGGAGGCGGTGCGCGCCTACTGGGGCGGCCTGGAAGGCGAGGCCAAGGCAGCCTTCCGCTTCCTGCACGTCTCGACCGACGAGGTCTATGGCTCACTCGGGCCGGGCGAGCCTGCCTTTACCGAGCAGCACCGTTACGAACCGAACAGCCCGTATTCGGCCAGCAAGGCGGCCAGCGACCACTTGGTGCGCGCCTACCACCACACCTATGGCCTGCCGGTGCTGACCACCAACTGCTCAAACAACTACGGTCCATATCACTTCCCGGAGAAGCTGATTCCGCTGATGATCGTCAACGCACTGGCCGGCAAGCCACTGCCGATCTATGGCGATGGCCAGCAGATCCGCGACTGGCTGTACGTCAAGGACCACTGTAGCGCCATCCGGCGTGTGCTGCAGGCCGGCAAGTTGGGTGAGGTCTACAACATCGGCGGCTGGAACGAGAAGCCGAATCTGGAGATCGTGCACACGGTCTGCGCCCTGCTCGACGAGTTGCGGCCGCGCACCGACGGCAACTCCTACCGCGAGCAGATCACCTTTGTGAAGGACCGGCCCGGCCACGATCGCCGCTACGCCATTGATGCGCGCAAGCTGGAACGTGAACTGGGCTGGAAGCCGGCCGAGACATTCGAGTCCGGCATCCGCAAGACCGTGCAGTGGTATCTGGACAACCCGGAGTGGGTGGCGCACGTGCAATCGGGCGCCTATCGCGAGTGGGTCCAGAAGCAGTACGCATGAAGATCCTGTTGCTCGGCAAGAACGGCCAGGTAGGCTGGGAATTGCAGCGTTCACTCGGTGTGCTGGGCGAGGTGGTGGCGCTGAGCCATCACGGCAACGACGGGTTGTGCGGTGATCTGGCCGATCTGGAAGGACTGGCGCGAACGGTGCGCCAGGTCGGGCCGCAGGTCATCGTCAATGCGGCGGCGTATACGGCGGTCGACAAGGCGGAAAGCGAGCCGGATCTGGCACATCGGCTGAACGCGCAGGCGCCGGGCGTTCTGGCGCGCGAGGCGCAGCAGCTGGGGGCCTGGCTGGTGCACTACAGCACCGACTATGTGTTCGACGGCAGTGGCGCGACGCCGTGGTCGGAAGACGATCCGGTTGCGCCGCTGGGTGTCTACGGGCGTACCAAGCTCGAAGGTGAGCAGCAGATTCTGCAAAGCGGCTGCCGTCATCTGATCTTCCGAACCAGCTGGGTCTATGGCGCCCGTGGCGGCAACTTTGCCAAGACCATGCTGCGCTTGGCGCGCGAGCGAGAACAGCTCCATGTGATCGACGACCAGATCGGCGCGCCCACCGGAGCAGATTTGCTGGCTGACGTTACGGCGCACGCCATCCGGCACTTGCTGCCGCCCATGCGCCGCAATGACCTCACGCAATCCGGCATCTACCATCTCGCGGCGGATGGGGAAACGTCCTGGTACGGCTACGCGCGCTTCGTTCTGGAGCGCGCTCAGCGGGCTGGCAATGTGCTTAAAGCCGGTCTGGCCCAGATGCAGCCCATCCCGTCCTCGGCCTACCCCACGCCCGCTAGGCGGCCGCACAATTCACGTCTGGACACCACGCGGCTGCGAAATACATTCGGTCTGTGCCTACCGCACTGGGAAACCGGGGTGGCTCGAATGCTGGATGAGATTCTTTGATGCGATGATGCGATAGAATCAATGCATCAATTCGCTGTGCACTTTTCATACCATGCGAACAACCCTCGATATTGAAGACGACGTGCTGCTGGCAGCCAAGGAAATGGCGCGCCGGGAGCATTTGAGTGCTGGGCAGGTTATTTCGCGTCTGGCGCGCCAGGCGATGACCGCGAGAGCTACGACGGCAGACTCCTTGCCAACGGTGGCCGGATTCCGGCCGCTACCGGCGCAAGGTGCCTTGGTGAGCAACGACCAAGTCAACGCCCTGCGCGAATCCGAGGGCGTTTGATGGTCGCGCTGCTTGATGTCAATGTGCTCATCGCCTTGTTGGATGCTGGGCACGTACATCATGCTTTGACGACACAATGGCTTGCCAATCATCTGGAAGACGGATGGGCTTCGTGCCCGCTGACCCAAAACGGCTGCATTCGCATTCTTTCTCAGTCCGCGTATCCCAATCGGGCGCCAGCAGCGGACGTGGCTACACGTTTGGCCGAAGCCACCCGCCATCCAGCCCACCATTTCTGGCCCGACGCCGTGAGTCTGCTTTCGCCGGGCTTGCTGGACTGGGGCCGGCTTCTCACCGGGCGCCACATAACAGATGCATACCTGCTCGCGCTGGCAGTACATAACGAGGGGCGCTTTATCACTCTTGATCAGGGCATTCCCCTGGCGTCTGTTCAGGGGGCACAGCCCAGGCATCTGGTGGTGCTCGCTGAATCTTCCATTCGTCAATGACTTTCAAGACCTGACCATGACACAGCGCAAAGGCATCATCCTCGCGGGCGGCTCCGGTACCCGACTGCATCCCGCCACCTTGGCGATGAGCAAGCAATTGCTGCCGGTGTACGACAAGCCGATGATCTACTACCCGCTGACCACGCTGATGCTGGCGGGCATGCGTGACATCCTGGTGATCAGCACGCCGCAGGACACGCCGCGCTTCCAGCAACTGCTGGGCGACGGCAGCCAATGGGGGCTGAACCTGCAGTATGCCGTACAGCCGAGCCCCGACGGTTTGGCGCAGGCCTTCATCATCGGTGAGCAGTTTGTCGGCAACGACCCCAGCGCGCTGGTGCTGGGCGACAACATCTACTACGGCCACGATTTCCAGGGTCTGTTGCAGGCGGCCGATGCCAAAACGCAGGGTGCCACAGTCTTTGCCTACCATGTGCAGGATCCGGAGCGCTATGGCGTGGTGGCGTTCGATGCGCAAGGCAAAGCGAGCAGCATCGAGGAAAAGCCCAAGGTGCCGCAGAGTAATTACGCTGTGACCGGTCTGTACTTCTATGACAACCAGGTCGTTGATATCGCAAAGGCCGTCAAGCCCAGTGCCCGCGGTGAACTGGAGATTACTACGGTCAATCAGACGTATCTGGAGCGCGGCGAACTGAGCGTACAGATCATGCAGCGCGGCTATGCCTGGCTGGACACGGGTACGCATGACAGCCTGCTGGAAGCCAGCCAGTTCATTGCCACGCTCGAGCACCGTCAAGGCCTGAAGATCGCCTGCCCGGAAGAGATCGCGTGGCGACAGGGTTGGATTGACAGTGAGCATTTAGAGAAGCTGGCGCAGCCGTTGGCGAAGAATGGCTACGGGCAGTACCTGTTGCGCCTGTTGAAAGAGAAGCTACCTGTTTGAAGTGAGCAGTACCGTGCACGTTATTCCCACGGCTATTTCCGATGTTCTGATCATCGAACCCAAGGTGTTTGGGGATGCGAGGGGCTTTTTTTTCGAGAGCTACAACGAGCAAGCCTTTGCCCGGGCGACAGGATTGAGTCTGAACTTCGTCCAAGACAACCACAGCCGCTCGGCCCAAGGCGTACTGCGCGGCATGCATTACCAGATCAGGCAACCGCAAGGCAAGCTGGTGCGCGTAGTCCGCGGCAGCGTGTTTGACGTGGCAGTAGACCTGCGGCGTAGTTCGCCGACCTTTGGCCGCTGGGTGGGGGTGGAGTTGAGCGAGAGCAACCACCGCCAACTCTGGGTGCCGCCGGGCTTCGCGCATGGCTTCGTAGTCACCAGCGAATTGGCGGATTTCTTGTACAAGACCACCGACTACTACGCGCCTGAGCATGAGCGCTGCATTGCCTGGAACGACCCGGCCATCGGTATCCAGTGGCCACTGGATGGCGCACCAGCGCTGTCCGCCAAGGATCAGCAGGGTGTGTCGTTGGCCCAGGCGGAGGTGTATCCATGAGTTCGGCACCCATGATCCAGCCGGTCATCCTTTGCGGCGGCAGCGGTACACGGCTTTGGCCGCTGTCGCGCAAGGCGTTTCCCAAGCAGTTCATTCCGTTGCTGGGCGACAAGTCCCTGTTGCAACTGACGCTGGAGCGTGTAGCGCCGCTGGCACAGGGGCGACCTGAATCCATCACCTGTGTGACGGCCGAGGAGCACCGCTTTCTGGTGGCCGACGTTGCTGCGCAGGCTGGTCTGA
>CALRMF020000216.1:0-5123 GCA_943369035.1 Curvibacter sp. AEP1-3 | reverse complement strand
AGAGGGCGTGGTCAGCGGCGTGGATGAGTTCGCGCGCTGACTGGCCGTGGCCGGGGTAGGTGGCCACGCCGATCGACAGCGTGGTGCAGATCTCGAACTCGCCGAAGCGCAGCACCATGTCCTGCAGCAAGGTACGGCAGTGCTCGGCGCGCTGCAGGGCGGTGCGCTGCGGCATGCCGGGCAGCAGAAGGAGAAACTCCTCGCCGCCGTAGCGGCAGACCACGTCGCCGGCGCGTGCCTCCTGATTCAGCAACTGGGCCAGCGCCTTGAGAATCTCGTCGCCCGCGGTGTGGCCGTAGGTATCGTTGATGCGCTTGAAGTGGTCGAGGTCGATCAGCAGCAGGCTCAGCGGCTGGCCTTCGCGCTGGCAGCGCTGCAGCTCGCGTTCCATGGTGGTGGTCAGATAGCGGCGGTTGTACAGGCCGGTGAGCGGGTCGCGGTTGGCCTGTTCGCTCAGCTGCGCCTGCAGTGCGTGTACCGCGCTGAGCTGCTGTTGCAGCGCCTGCTCGCTCTGGTGCAGCTTGTCGCGTGTCTCATGCAGCTTGAGGGTGCGCGCATGGGCGGCATAGGCGAACATCAGCAGGTAGATCGAGACCGCCACCATGGCCAGTGCCGAGGTCAGCAGGTCGGTGTGCGGCTGGAAGTGCAGGCCGGCGATGGCCACCCCCAGCAGCGCGCCGGAAGCCTGGGCCAGCAGTGCCAGCAAGGCGCCGCGCCTGCCGCGGAAGGCCGCCATGTTGATGATGCCGCTGACGCCCAGGATGTGCGCGATCCAGAGCGGAAAGCCCAGCGCCGCGATCCAGATGCCGAACATCAGGTTGTCCAGCAGCAGGTTGGTGATTTCCGCCTCCAGCGGCTGCGCCGACAGCCGGGCGCGCCAGTAGACGAGGTGAGGGTAGACGAGGAACTGCAGCGCCATCAGACCCCAGACCGGCACACCGTAGCCCCGGTGGGTGAAGTGGGCTGCCAGGACGGCAAAGACCATCAGCCAGGAGGCAGCCCGGTTCTGGTAGTTCATGCGAACCACCCAGTGGACGGGGTTCTTCGGTGGCGAGGCAGTCATGGGCGGGTGATACGGGCAGGCAGCTCGCCACTGTAGCAGCGTGAGCCGCGTGGCCTTACCTCCCGCGGCGGGTGCATGATCTCTGTCAGAATCAGCGCCTGCCTGTGCGTCTCTGTTGCGGCGGTCCGGTGTGGCCGATCTGTCTTGAACCATCCCGTCCTGTCTGCGCTGATCCCCGTCGTCCTGCTGGTTGCTATCGGATTCATAGCGGGACGCATACGCTGGATAAGGGCTGAGGGCGCAAAAGACCTGTCCAACCTGGTCTTTCTGGTGCTCACGCCGGCGTTGATGTTTCGCACCATGAGCGCGGTGCAGGTGCAGCAGATCGACCCGCGCCCGCTGGCGGCCTACTTCGCCGCTGCGCTGCTGCTCTTCGTTGCCACGCTGGTGGTGCAGGGCTTCAACCGCCGCGCCGCCGTGCTGGCGCTGGCGGCCACCTTCAGCAACACCGTGATGATCGGCACCTCGCTCATCCAGCTGGCCTATGGTTCGGCCGGGCTGGTGATCCTGCTCACGCTGGTGTCCCTGCACGCGCTGGTGCTGCTGACTGCCGGTACCGTGGTGCTGGAGCTGGCGGTGGCGCGCGAGGCCGCCGCCGCGGGCACCGGTGGCGAGCGCCATCCCTTGCGTACCGTGGCGGGCGCGGTGCGCAATGCCGTCATCCACCCGGTGCCCCTGCCCATCCTGGCCGGTCTGCTGTTCGCCCAGACCGGCTGGACGGTGCCCGAGGTGGTGGACAAGCCGCTGCAGTGGCTGGGCCAGGCCTTCGGCCCCATGGCACTGCTGCTGGTGGGCGTGACACTGGCGGGCTCGGGGGTGGGGGCGCAGCTGCGTGGCGCCTTCGGCCTGGCGCTGGCCAAGAACCTGCTGATGCCGCTGATGGTGGCCGTGCTGGGCAGCGTGTTCGGGCTGACCGGCCTGCCGCTGCTGGTGATGGTGGTCACCGCGGCCCTGCCGATGGGAGCCAATGTATTCCTGTTTTCGCAGCGCTACGAGGTAGCGCAGGAACAGGTGACGGCCGGGGTGTTCGTCTCCAACGCGCTGGCACTGCTCACGCTGCCGCTGGTGATGTACCTGGCCGGCTTCCTTTGACGGTTCAGGGTGCCAGGCGCTCGCGGACCCAGCCGCCCTGGCCGCCCGGCGTGTAGCGCAGCCGGTCGTGCAGGCGGCTCGGGCGGCCTTGCCAGAACTCCCAGCGATCAGGCACCAGGCGGTAGCCGCCCCAGTGCGGCGGGCGTGGCGGCTTGAGGAGGAATTGCGCCGCATACCTGGCGGCGTTGGTCACCAGCACGCTGCGGCCCTCGATCACCTGGCTTTGCGGGCTGGCCCAGGCGCCGATGCGTGAATCGAGCGGGCGGCTGTGGAAGTACTCGTCGCTCTCGGCCTCGCTGACCTTTTCCACCCGGCCTTCGATGCGCACCACGCGCTCCAGCTCGACCCAGTGGAACTGCAGTGCGGCATACGGGTTGCCGGCCAGTTCATGGCCCTTGCGGCTCTCGTAGTTGCTGTACCAGACGATGCCGCGGGCGTCATAGCCCTTGATCAGCACCACGCGGGTTGAGGGCCGCAGGTCGCTGGCCACGGTGGCCACCGTCATGGCATTGGGTTCGGGGATCTCGGACTGGATGGCCTCGTGCAGCCACTGGTCGAACTGCTGCAGCGGGTCGCTGTGCGAGGCGTCCTCGCTCAGTTCGGCGCGCTCGTAGCTTTTGCGAAGGTTGGCGATCTTGCTCATGGGCCAAGTATAGGGAGGGGCGCCGGCGGCCGCGGCCGGGCGGGGCAACTGTCGCAATTTGCGACTTTGTGCGCGGCGCTCAGGGCTTACCCGCATGGAAGGCGCGCAGTCACCTCCTACGCTTGAAGCATCCGGAAGTCCAACACCGGTGCATTCCTGCCCGCAGATCCAGAGAGGAGCCTACGCAATGAGCATCAAGCTGAACGTCAACGGCAAGGCGGTCGCCGCCAAGTCCGAGTCCGATACCCCCCTGTTGTGGGTGATCCGCGATGAACTGGGCCTGAACGGCACCAAGTTCGGCTGCGGCGCCGCCCTGTGCGGCGCCTGCACCGTGCATGTGAACGGCCAGCCGGTGCGTTCCTGCCAGACGCCGCTGGCCTCGGTCGCGGGCAAGAAGGTGGCCACCATCGAGAGCCTGCCGAAGAACAACAGCCACCCGCTGCAGCAGGCCTGGATCAAGCACGACGTCCCGCAGTGCGGCTACTGCCAGTCCGGCCAGCTCATGAGTGCGGCGGCCCTGCTGGCCAAGAACAAGAACCCGAGCGACGCGGACATCGACCAGGCCATGAGCGGCAACATCTGCCGCTGCGGCACCTACCCCCGTATCAAGGCCGCCATCAAGGATGCGGCTGCCACCATGCGCAAAGCCGCCTGAGGAGGACCCCCATCATGACGACTCTTGAAACCACCCGTCGCGACTTCCTCAAGACCTCCTCGCTGGCCACAGGCGGCCTGCTCATGGGCCTGGCCCTGCCGGGCAGCAAGATGGAGGCCCAGGCCGCCGGTACCGTCTACACCCCGAATGCCTGGGTGCACATTGCCGACGACAACACCATCACCCTGATCTCGGCGCGCTCCGAGATGGGGCAGGGCGTCTACACCTCGATGCCGATGCTGATCGCCGAGGAGCTCAACGTCGACATCAACCAGATCAAGGTCAGCATCGCACCGCCGGCGGCGGTTTACGTCAATGCCCTGCTGGGCGCGCAGATCACCGGTGGCTCGACCTCGGTGCGAGATGGCTGGGAGAAGCTGCGCATTGGCGGCGCCCAGGTGCGCGAGATGCTGATCTCCGCCGCCGCCGACAAGTGGAAGGTGGACCGTAGCCAGCTCAAGGCCGAGCGCGGCATGGTGCTCGGACCCAAGGGCAAGAAAGCCAGCTATGGTTCGCTGGCGGCGGCGGCCGCCAAGCTGCCGGTGCCGGAGAAGGTGGCACTCAAGGACCCGAAGGACTTCCGCATCGTCGGCAAGCGCGTCAAGCGCCTGGACACGCCGGCCAAGGTCAATGGCACGGCCGAGTTCGGCATCGACGTCAAGCTGCCGGGCATGGTGTACGCCAGCCTGGAGCAGTGCCCGGTGATCGGTGGCAAGGTCAAGAGCTTCGATGCCAGCAAGGCCAAGGGCATGCCCGGCGTGGTCGACGTGGTGCAGGTCAACGACGGCGTGGCCGTGGTGGCCAGCAGCTACTGGCAGGCCGTGAAAGCGCGGCAGGCGCTGAGCGTGCAGTGGGACGAAGGGCCGGGGGCCGCGCTCGACCACCACAAGGTGCTGGCCAGCACGCGCGCGGCGGCCGACACGGCCAAGGTGTTGCCGATCGGCAAGCCGGTGGGTAATGCGGCCGAGGCCATGAAGGGTGCGGCCAGGGTACTGAAGGCCGAGTACATCACGCCCATGCAGGCGCACGCGCCGCTGGAGCCGATGAACTTCACCGCCAGTGTCAAGGACGGCAAGTGCCTGCTGATCGGGCCGACCCAGTTCCAGCAGGGCGCCCACGGCGCCGTGGCCGGCGTGCTGGGCATCAAGCCGGAAGACGTCACGCTCAAGACCACCTTCCTCGGCGGTGGCTTCGGCCGCCGGCTGGAGCTGGACTTCATCGTGCAGGCAGCTCAGATCTCCAAGGCGGTCGGCCGCCCGGTCAAGCTGCTGTGGTCGCGCGAGGACGACATGACGCACGACTTCTACCGCCCGCTTGGGCTGAACCAGTTGCAGGCCGGGCTGGATGCCCAGGGCATGCCGGTGGCGCTGCAGTTCAAGGTGACTTCGCAGTCCATCACCCAGCGCGCCTTCGGCCTGCCCAAGGACACGCTCGACCCCTTCATGGCCGAGGCGGCGGTGGCGGCCTACGAGATTCCCAACACGCAGCACGACCTGGTGATCCACGACAGCGGCATGCGCGTCGGCTACTGGCGCGCGGTGAGCCACAACATGAATGCCTTCGCCAACGAGAGCTTCATGGACGAACTGGCGCTGGCTGCCGGCAAGGACCCGTACCAGTACCGTCTGGCGCTGCTCAAGAACCGGCCGCGCTTTGCCAACGTGCTCAAG
>CALRMF020000215.1:0-5147 GCA_943369035.1 Curvibacter sp. AEP1-3 | reverse complement strand
CTGGAACTGGAGCGCCAGGGCCTGCACGGCGACTCGGTACCGGCCGCCGGCCAGGTGGTGCTGCTCAAGCGCCACGGCGACCTGGCTTACGACGTCACCGACCAGGTGCACCCGCAGGTGGCGCGTGCCGCCGCGCTGGCAGCCCGCGTGGTCGGGTTGGACATCGCCGGCATCGACCTGGTGGCGCAGGACATCGGCCGCCCGCTGCAGGAGCAGGGTGGCGCCATCATCGAAGTGAATGCCGGCCCGGGCCTGCTGATGCACCTGAAGCCCGCCGAAGGCGAGCCGCGCAACGTCGGCCAGGCCATCGTCGACCACCTCTTCCCGGGCGAGGACCAGGGGCGCATTCCGATCGTCGGCATCACGGGGACCCAGCACACCACACGCATCGCGCGTCTCGTGGCCTGGCTGCTGCACATCAACGGCACCCAGGTGGGCCTGGCCTGCCAGGATGGTTTTTACCTCGGTGCGCGCCAGGTGGACGCGCGCGACAGCACCCATTGGGACGCCGGCCAGCGTCTGCTGATCAACCGTTCGGTGGAAGCGGCCGTGTTCGAGCACACCCACCGCGCCATCCTCGGTGAAGGCCTGGCCTATGACCGCTGTGCGGTCGGCGTGGTGACCGACATCGGCAGCTTCGAGGCGCTGACCGACTTCTACATTGACGATGCCGACCGGCTCTACAACGTGGTGCGCACCCAGGTCGACGTGGTGCTGCCCAGCGGTACCGCCGTGCTCAATGCCGCCGATCCGCAGGTCGTCAAGATGGCCGAGCTGTGCGACGGCAAGGTCATCTTCTACGGCCTCGACGCGACCCTGGACGCGATTGCCAGCCATCGCGCCAGCGGCAGCCGCGCCGTGTTCCTGCGCCAGCGGCAGATCGTGCTGGCCCAGGGCGAGGACGAGGTGAGCCAGATTCCGCTTGACTCGCTGGCCCCGACCAAGGCCGAGAAGCCTGAGATGGTGATGGCGGCCGTGGCCGCCGCCTGGGCGCTGGGCATCGCGCCCGAACTGATCGGTGCCGGCCTGCGCACTTTCAACCCGACTCCGAAGAAGAGCTACTGACCCATGGAAGTCTCCCGCATCCGCGCGCTGCGCGGCCCCAACCTGTGGAGCCATCACACCGCGATCGAGGCCATCGTGAGCTGCACGCCGGCCGAGCGCGAACTCCAGACGCGCAGCGGCTTCGGCGTCCGGCTGCGGGCCCGATTCCCGCAGATCCAGCCGCTCACGCCGACCGGGCACGACACCACCGCCCCGCTGGCCCATGTGCTGGAAATCGCGGCACTGAGCCTGCAGGCCCAGGCCGGCTGCCCGGTGACCTTCAGCCGCACCACCCAGACGCCTGACGCGGGCGTCTACCAAGTGGTGGTCGAGTACACCCAGGAGGAGGTCGGCCGGCTGGCGATGGAACTGGCGCAGCGCCTGTGTCAGGCCGCGCTGGACGACACCCCCTTCGACCTGGAACAGGCGCTGGCGCAACTGCGCGAGCTCGACGAGGACGTGCGCCTGGGCCCCAGCACCGGCTCCATCGCCGATGCGGCGGTGGCACGCGGCATCCCCTACCGCCGCATGACCTCGGGCAGCATGATCCAGTTCGGCTGGGGCAGCAAGCAGCGCCGTATCCAGGCGGCCGAAATGGACGTCACCAGCGCGATTGCCGAATCCATCGCCCAGGACAAGCAGCTGACCAAGAAACTGCTGGCCGCCGCCGGCGTGCCGGTGCCGCAGGGCTTCGAGGTCACCTCGCCCGAAGAGGCCTGGAAGGCCGCGCGAGAGATCGGCCTGCCGGTGGTGGTCAAGCCCAAGAATGGCAACCAGGGCAAGGGCGTCACCGTCAACATCACCACCCATGAGCAGCTCCTGACCGCCTACGCCGCGGCCGAGGAGTATGACGACGAGATCCTGGTCGAGCGCTACCTGCCGGGCAACGACTTCCGCCTGCTGGTGGTCGGCAACAAGCTGGTGGCCGCGGCCCGGCGCGACCCGCCCAGCGTGGTGGGCGATGGCGTGCACAGCGTGCGCGAGCTGGTGGAGGAGGTCAACAAGGATCCGCGGCGCGGCTCTGGCCACGCCACCTCGCTGACCAAGATCCGCTTCGACGACATTGCGCTGGCCTGCCTCGCCGGCCAGGGCATGCATGCCGACTCGGTGCCGGCCAACGGCCGCCGTGTCACCCTGCGCCACAACGCCAACCTGTCCACCGGTGGCGCCGCCACCGACGTCACCGACGATGTGCACCCTGAGGTGGCGCAGCGGGCCGTAGCCGCCGCGCAGATGGTGGGGCTGGACATCTGCGGCGTCGACGTGGTGGCCGACAGCATCCTGCATCCGCTGGAAGAAACCGGCGGCGGTGTCGTCGAGGTCAATGCCGCGCCGGGCCTGCGCATGCACCTGTCACCCTCGTACGGCAAGGGCCGCCCGGTCGGCGAAGCCATCATCTCCACCATGTTCCCCGAAGGCGAGAACGGCCGCATTCCGCTGGTGGCCGTGACCGGCACCAACGGCAAGACCACCACGGTACGCCTGATCGCGCATCTGCTGCGGCAAAAAGGCCTGTGCGTGGGCATGACCAGCACTGACGGCGTATACATCGACGGCGAGCGCATCGACACCGGTGACTGCAGCGGCCCGAAGAGCGCGCGCAGCGTGCTGCAGCACCCTGACGTGGATGCCGCGGTACTGGAGACGGCGCGCGGCGGCATGCTGCGCGAGGGTTTGGCCTTCGATCGCTGCGATGTGGCGGTGGTCACCAACGTCGGCAGCGGCGACCACCTGGGCCTGAACTACATCACCACAGTGGAAGACCTGGCGGTGCTCAAGCGCGTCATCGTGCAGAACATCGCCGACAAGGGCATGGCGGTGCTCAATGCAGCCGACCCGATCGTCGCCGCCATGGCCAACCATTGTCGCGGTGCCGTGACCTACTTCGCCATGGACCGCAACCACCCGGTCATGGCCACCCATCTGGCGCAGGGACGCCGTGCCGTCTACGTTGAAGACGGTCAGCTGGTGGCGGCCGAGGGTGCGACCGTGCATCGCCTTGCGCTGGCCGACATCCCGCTGACGCTGAATGGCACCATCGGCTTCCAGGTCGAGAATGTGATGGCGGCCGTGGCGGCCGTCTGGGGCCTGGCGCTGGACTGGGCGCTGGTGCGCCAGGGCTTGGCCAGCTTCGACAACGACAGCAACAACGCGCAAGGCCGTTTCAACCTGTTCCGCTACCGTCGCGCCACCGTCATCGCCGACTACGGCCACAACCCGGACGCCATGCTGGCGCTGGTGCGCGCTGTCGAGGCCATGCCGGCCAAACGGCGCTCGGTGGTCATCAGCGGTGCCGGCGACCGCCGAGATGAAGACATCCGCGAGCAGACCCGCATCCTGGGCAACGCCTTCGATGAAGTCATCCTGTACCAGGACGCCTGCCAGCGCGGTCGCGCCGATGGCGAGGTGCTGGCGCTGCTGCGCCAGGGCCTTGAGGGTGCCCAGCGCACACGCGAGATGCACGAAATTCACGGCGAATTCGTGGCCATCGATCTGGCCATGGACAAGCTGTGCGAAGGCGACCTGTGCCTGATCCTGGTCGATCAGGTCGAAGAGGCTTTGGCCCACATCGCAGCACGGGTGAGCCAGGAGCAAACCGCGAACTAGAACACCTCGCTTGCAATTCACCACGCCCGTGGTGCGAGGGGATGTAAGCGCGAAACGCCGTGGAACCGGCTTCGCCGGGCCACTGGCGTTGTCCCCCCTCAAGGGGGAGAGGGTCGCTACACGCAGTGAGCGACCAACAGGGGGTTAAATCTCCTGCCCGGGATCGCGTCCCATGAGGGCGGCAACAGCCTGCGCGGGTTGCATGCGGCCGTCGAGCAGGGCCACCACGGCCTGCGCAATCGGCATCTCCACCCCCAGGCTGTGTGCGCGCTGCACCACGGTGCGCGCACTGTAGACGCCTTCGGCCACATGGCCGAGCGAGGCCACCGCCTGCGCCAGGGTCTGGCCCTGCGCCAGCAGCAGGCCGACCTTGCGGTTGCGGCTGAGGTCGCCGGTGGCGGTCAGCACCAGGTCGCCCAGGCCGGACAAGCCCATGAAGGTCTCGGTCCGGGCCCCCAGGGCCAGCCCCAGACGCGTCATCTCGGCCAGGCCGCGGGTGACCAAGGCGGCGCGTGCGTTGAGACCGAGATTCAGGCCGTCACACAGACCGGTGGCAATTGCCAGCACGTTCTTGACCGCGCCACCGACCTCGACACCGACGATGTCGTCATTGGCGTAAACACGCAGGCTCGGGCTGTGGAAGGCCTGCACCAGCCGTTCGCGCACCACTTCATGGCGACTGGCCGCCACCAGGGCCGTGGGCTGGTTGCGCGCCACCTCCTGCGCAAAGCTGGGGCCGCTGAGCGCACCGGCCAACAGGCCCGGCGCCACCTCGGCCTGGATCTCGTGCGCCATCAGCCCGAAGGTGCCATGGTCGGCCTGCTCGAACCCCTTGCACAGCCAGGCCACCGGCTGCCGCACATCACGAATCTGCTGCAGCACGCCGCGCAGACCAGCCATGGGCGTGGCGACGATTAACAGGTCCTGCCCGTCCGCCAGTGCCGCCAGCTTATCGGCCGGGCCATCGATGACGCGCAAGGCCGGCGGCAAAGGCAGCTCCGGCAAGTAGCGCGCGTTGACGCGCTGCGCCTGCATGGCCGCCGCCTGGGACGGATCGCGCGCCCACAGCGTCACCTCATGCGTGGCCTGCGGGTTCTGGCTGGCGCTCATGGCCAGCGCCGTGCCCCAGGCGCCAGCGCCGATTACTATGATTTTCATAGCGTTTTGCGCTTGATGGACAAGGGCTGGAGCCCGATTTCTTACTGAACCTGGATTTCGCCAGCCTGCGCCTGCTGTTGCTGCTCGTACATGGCCTGGAAGTTGATCTCCGACAGGTGCACCGGCGGAAAGCCGGCTCGCTGCACGATGTCGGCCACGTTGCCGCGCAGGTAGGGGTAGACGATCTGCGGGCAGGCAATGCCCAGGATCGGGCCCATCTGGTCCTCCGGCAGGTTGCGGATCTCGAAGATGCCGGCCTGCTTGGCCTCCACCAGGAACACCGTCTTGTCCTGGATCTTGGTGTGCACGGTGGCGGTCACCGCCACCTCGTACACGCC
>CALRMF020000214.1:0-5253 GCA_943369035.1 Curvibacter sp. AEP1-3 | reverse complement strand
CCACGGTGCACCCGGCCTCTCGCCGCCCCTGAGAAGGGGGCGCCGGGCCCTCAGGGCAGGCTGCCGGGTTTGGCCAGTTGCTCCTCCGGGCTGAGCCGGGAGAACCAGGCGACATAGAGCACCGGCAGCACCACCAGCGTCAGCAGGGTGGCCGTCACCAGGCCGCCGATCACCACGATGGCCAGCGGGCGCTGCGTTTCCGAGCCGATGTCATGCGAGAGCGCCATCGGCAGCAGGCCCAGGGCGGCCAGCATGGCCGTCATGAGCACGGTGCGAAGCCGCTGCATGGAGCCGATGCGCGCCGCCTCCAGCACCGAGTGCCCGGCGTTGCGTAGCTGCTGGAACACCGACAGCATGACCACCCCGTTGAGCACGGCCTGACCGGACAGCGCGATGAACCCGATGGCCGCTGACACCGACAGCGGGATCGAGAACACCCACAGCGCGATGAAGCCGCCGATCAAGGCCAGCGGCACGTTGACCAGGATCAGGGCGGCCTTCTTGAAGGAGCCGAAGGCATCGAACAGCAACACGAAGATCAGCAGCAGCGAGATCGGCACCACCACGGCCAGCCGCTGCATGGCGCGCTCCTGGTTCTCGAACTCGCCCGACCACTTGATGACGTAGTTGGCCGGCAACCGCACATTGCGGGCCACGCGTTCCTTCATGTCCTTGACCACCGAGCCCATGTCGCGGTCGCGGATGAAGATGCCGATCGCCATGGTCCGGCGCCCGGCTTCGCGGGCGATGTTCATGGCGCCGCTGGTTTCGCGGATGTTGGCCACGGCACCCAGGGTGGTGTAGCCGCCGTCGGGCGTGGCGATCAGGGTGGCCGGCAGGTTGGCCAGCAGGCGGCGCTCCGGCGGCAGGCGCACCGCGACCGAGAACTTGCGTTCGCCTTCCCAGAGCTGGGTGGCGGCCTTGCCGGCCAGGGCGGCTTCGATCACGTCCTGGATGTCACCGACATTCAGGCCGTAGCGGGCGGCACGGTCACGGTCGATGTCGATCACCAGCTGCGGCAGTTCACCCAGGCGGTCGATCTCGGCGCGGTAGACGCCGGGAACCTGGCGGATCTCGTTCTCGATCGCCTCCGCGGTGCGGCGCAGCTCGACCAGGTCATCGCCGGCGATCTTGATCACGATCTGGCCGTCGATCTGCGAGATCGACTCCAGCACGTTGTCGCGGATCGGCATCGAGAACACCGGCACCATGCCGGGAAGGGTGCTGACGGCGCGCTCCATTTCAAGAATCAGCTGATCGCGCGTCAGTCCCGCGCGCCATTGCTCCTGCGGCTTGAGGTCGACGAAGACCTCGGCCATGCTGATGGTCTTGGGGTCGGTGCCGTCCTCGGGCTGGCCTGCCTTGGAGACGGTGGTCCGTACCTCGGGCACGGTCAGCAAGGCCTCGCGTGCGCTGCGCAGCATGCGGGTGGCCTCCTGGTTCGACACACTGGCGGGCAGCCGCAGATTGACCCAGATGGTGCCCTCGTCGAGTTCGGGCAGGAATTCCGAGCCCAGCCGGGAAGCTGCTGCCAGTGCCAGGGCAAAGGCCGCCAGTGCGATGACGACGACCTTGCGCCGGTGGGTCAGCGCCCAGTCGAGCACCGGTTCATACAGACGCTTGGCGCCTCCGACCAGCCGGTTGTCGCCGTGCGGCAGCTTGCGACGCAGCATCCAGAAGGCTAGCAGCGGCACCAGGGTCAGCGAGAACACCAGTGAGCCGATCAAGGCGGTGGTGACGGACAGCGCCATCGGCTGAAAGATGCGGCCTTCATGGCGCTGCAGCGCGAAGATGGGGATGTGGGCCGCGATGATGATCAGCATGGAGAACAGCGTGGGCCGTCCGACCTCGTTGGTGGCATCGATGATGCTCTGGCGCCGCTCGCTCTCGGACATGTTCTCGCTGTCCTTCTCGAGCCGGTGCATGATGTTCTCGATCACGATCACCGCACCGTCGACGATGATGCCGAAGTCCATGGCACCGAGCGACAGCAGGTTGGCCGGCACGCCCATGATCTTCAGGCCGAGGAAAGTGGCCAGCAGCGCCAGCGGTATCACCAGCACCACTGCCAGGCTGGCGCGCAGGTTCGACAGGAAGAGGTACAGCACCAGCGACACCAGCAGCGCACCCTCGATCAGGTTGCGGAACACGGTGGACAGCGTCTTGCCCATCAGCCAGGAGCGGTCGTAGTAGGGCACGATCTGCACCCCCGGCGGTAGGCCGCGCTCGTTGAGTTCGGCGATCTTTTCCTTCACGCCCTTGAGCACCTCGCTCGGGTTCTCGCCCTTGCGCATCACCACCATGCCGGTGACCACGTCGTCGTCCTCATCCTGCCCCACCGTGCCCAGGCGCGGCACGACACCGATGCTGACCCGGGCCACGTCACGGATCAGGATCGGGGTGGCGTTGCGCGTGGCCACCACGATGCCGCCGATGTCGTCGGCGGAGCGCAGCAGGCCGATGCCGCGGATGGCGTACTGCTGTACACCTTGTGCGACATAGCTGCCGCCGGCATTCGAGTTGCCGCGGCCCAGTGCGTCGAGCAGGCTCTGGAAGCTCAGCTTGTAGGCGCGCAGCTTGTCCAGGTCCGGCTGCACCTCGTACTGCTTGATGTAGCCGCCCATGGTCACCACATCCGCGATGCCGGGCACCTGGCGCAGCGCGCGTTCGACCACCCAGTCCTGCAGGGTGCGCAGCTCGGTGGTGGACTTGCCGTCGCCCTGCAGGCGGTAGCGCAGGACTTCGCCGACCGGCGTGGCGTTGGGCGCGATGTTGGCTTCCACGCCGGGCGGCAGGTCCACGCTGCGCAGCCGCTCATTGACCTGCTGGCGCACCTGCATCACTTGCGCGTTGTCGTCGTAGGTGATGACCGTGAACGACAGACCGAACTGCGTGTGCGAGAAAAGGCGGATGGCATTGGGCAGTCCGGACAGGGCGGTCTCGATTGGCAGCGTGACCTGCTTCTCCACCTCCTCCGCCGCCCGGCCCGGATAGAGCGCAATCACCGTGACCTGGGTGTCGGTCACATCGGGAAACGCCTCGACCGACAGGTTCTTGAAGGCGATCACGCCCGCCATCACGAAGAGCAGGGTGCCCAGCACGATGAACAGCGGCTGGTAGAGGGCGTAGTGGATCAGGCGCTTCATCGTGCCGTGGCTCCGACGGGGGCCGAGGCGCTGGTCGCGGGCGGCGTGGTCGCCTGGGCCTCGGCCCGGACCATGCGGAACAGCCGCGCCAGCAGCAGTGCGTTCTCGCTGACAACCTGTTCGCCAGCCTGCAGGCCGCTGGCGATCACCATTTCCGTTGCACCCTCGTGTGACACGGTGACGGTTCGCACCTCAAAGACCCCAGGATGGCTTTGCACGAAGACGTGATGCCTGGAGCCGTGCAACAGCACCGCCGAGGCCGGAACGACCACGCCGCTGGTGAAGCGGCGCTCGAAACGGGCGCGGGCGAGCATCTCGGCCTTGAGCAGGCGTGTCGGGTTGGCCACGCGGCCGCGGATCTTGATGGTGCGGCTTTGCGGGTCGATGAAATCGGCGGCGTTGATCACCTGGCCCTCGATGGTCTCTCCGTTGAGGGCCGGCAGGGTCAGGGTGAAACGGGCACCCGGCTGGACCACGTCGACGTCCGACTCGCGGGCGTCGATCTGCACCCAGAGCGAGGAGGGGTCCGTGACCACAAACAGCGCCGGCACGCCGGTGCCGGCCAGTTCGGGCCGTATCTCCTGTCCCGGATTGAGGTTGCGCTCCACCACCACGCCGCCGATGCCGGCGCTCAGGGCCAGCTGCTGGTCAACGCCACGGCTGCTGCCATAGAGGCGGGTACGGGCCTGGGCGCGGTCCGCCTCGGCGCGTGCCCGCTCGGCGTCGGCTTCAGCCTGCTCCAGCTCCTTGCGAGCGACGATGCCTGCCTCGAACAACTCGCGCTGGCGTTGCAGCGCCTTGGCCGTCAGGCGGGCATCGGCTTCGGCGCGAAGCGTGTCGCTCTGGGCCTGGCCGAATTCCGGTGAAGCCAGCGTTGCCAGCACCGTGCCCGCCCGGACGGTCTGACCGACGTCGGCCCGGATGGCGCTGACCCGGCCGGCGAAGGCGGGGAACAGACGCTGGGTACGCTCTTCGTTCCAGACCAGTCGAGCCGGTAGTTCGATCAGCACGATACCGGCAGGCTGGGCGGGGCTCAGGGTCAGCCGCGCCAGTTGGGGGTGGTCCGCCGGGAAGCGCAGTTGCTGGTCCTGCAAGATGGGGGCGGGTGCCTGGGCCGGCGGCGGCGGCGTGTCTTTGCAGGCGCTCAGGCCCAGGGCGCCCACGAGTGCGGCGAGGGGCAGGAGGCGATGGAGCATGGTGGGTCGCGACATGAGAGGTTGGGAATCAGTGGGCATCGGCCAGCGTTTCGGCTTGGGTGCGCAGGCGCCAGGCCGTCACGGCCTTGGCGTGGTCGGCGCGCGCCGCCAGCCCGTCGACCACGGTGGCGCGCAGGGTGCGGCGGGCATCCAGCAGGTCGGTCAGCGACAGGGCGCCCTTGCGGTAAGCCAGTTCGGCGGCTTCCGCCACGCGGCGCGCGCGCGGCAGGATGTCGTTTTCATAGGTGCGGGCGCGCTCGGCGCTGCTGAGCACTTCTTGCCGCAGTCGCTCCAGTTCGGCGCGGGCCTGGCGTCGGACCTTCTCCAGTGCGTCCTGGGCCAACGACAGCTGCGAGGCCGCACGCGCGATCTCGCCCTGGTAGCTGTAGCCCCACTGCAGCGGCATCTGCATGCGCAACTCGATCAGTGCCTTGGAGGTGCCGGGAAAGTGATCGTAGGACGCGCCCCAGGTGATGTCCGATTTCCTGAGTGCATTGCTGCCGTCGAGGGCGGCCTGCGCGGACTCCACGCGCGCGCGTGCGGCGCGTACTGCCGGCCGTTCGTCAACTAGCGCGTCGAGCGCCGTGCCGGTGACGGTGGGCGCATCGAGTGACGGCCAGTCCGGCTGCGCCTGCAGCTGCTCGGGGGGGGTACTCACGCCGGTGGACTGCCACAGGGCGAGCGCGGCACGGCGGCGCTCCAGCGCCGCCTGCTGGACGTCCGTGGCGGCGCGCTGCGCCTCGATCTCGATGCGCGCGGCCTCCTGTGCTGCCAGATCGCCAAGCTGCAGTCGCTTGCGGGCGCTGGCGGCCAGGGCCGCGGCGTCGCGGGCCAACTGCTCGATCTGTGCCGCCCGCTCCTGGGCGGCCAGCAGGTCGAAGAAGCCGGCCTGGGTGGCCAGCTGTTGCTGG
>CALRMF020000213.1:0-5286 GCA_943369035.1 Curvibacter sp. AEP1-3 | reverse complement strand
CATCGGCCGGACCTCTCCGGCACACGGTCTGCGCACGCCCGGGAGACAGATATGGCCTTGCTGGAAAACTGGTTCAACAAGAAAGCAAACGATAAGCCTGGCCATGACAAGAGCCGGGGTGCTGACGCGGCCGCGGCGCAACAGGGCAGCCAGGCGGCCCGGCGCCGGCAAAAGCGGATGGCTCGCCGCGAGTTGCTGTATGCCGTGGTGCGCGAGGCCATGGCCCGGGCCGGGGTGCTGTCGTCCCATTACAGCTTCAAGGTGCTGTCACTGGAACCTCTGGGGCGCGAGTACATTGTGATGGTCGACCTGCTGCCAGACGGTGCCCTGTCGGTACCAACACAGCGCGACACCGAGAAGCAGATCGCCCACGCGGCCACGATGCGTCACGGGATCCAAATCAACGCCATCTACTGGCGCCACAGCGCCTGTCGCAAGGGTGCGCCAGATCGCGGACCCGGGATCGGTGATGCGACGATGCCGCCGCGCTTCGAGCCGATCGGTGCCGACGAGGTGGCCGCGCTGCGGCAGGTGCTGGCCATTGGCATGTCCTCAGTGCCCAACGCAGGTTTTGAGGATACGGAAGTGATCGAGGAAGCCCGGGTCTACCCGGCCTTGAGCAAGACCCAGTACGGCGACCTGAACTGAAGGTACCGCTGTACAGCGGTGTCAGTGCCCGGCAAAGTCCACCAGCGTGAAAAGCGGCAAACCCGCGGCGCGCAGCTTCTCCGAGCCGCCAAGCTCCGGCAGATCCACGATGGCGGCACCTTCCATCACATGGGCGCCGAGCTTTTCCAGCAGCTTCTTGCCGGCCATCATGGTGCCCCCGGTGGCAATCAGATCGTCCACCAGCAGCACCCGGTCACCCGGCTTCACCGCATCCGCATGCAACTCCACGGTGGCGCTGCCGTATTCGAGCTCGTAGGTCTCTTCCACCGTGGTGAACGGCAGCTTGCCCTTCTTGCGGATCGGCACGAAGCCGATGGCCAGTTCATAGGCGATGACAGACCCGAGGATGAAACCGCGCGCGTCGAGCCCGGCGACCACGTCGGGGCGCATGCCGGCGTCCATGTAGCGGTGCACGAAGGCGTCGACCATGACACGGAAAACTTTCGGGTTTTGCAGCAGCGGGGTGATATCGCGGAACTGCACGCCGGGGGCTGGCCAGTTCGGCACCGTGCGGATGTGGCTGCGGAGGTATTCGTTGATGTTGCGGTCCTGCATAGGTCCCTCTGTGGGAAAGCGTTGGCGCTCAGATGGTAAGGCACGTCCGGGGAGGCCACTAGCCCTTGAGCAGCTGATCCTCGGCCAGCGCCAGGTCCTCGGCGCGGCCGGAGAACACCAGGGTGTCGCCGTTCTCCAGCACCAGATCGGGTGCCGGGGCGTGATTCTTGCCATTGTGCCGGCGCAGGTTCAGCACCTGCAAGGCAGGAAGGAGATCAGCAAGCTCGCGCAAGGGCCGACCCAACACCGCGGCGCCGGGCGGCAGGGTGATGCTGGCCAGACGCTCCTGCGCGCCGTCGTCCGCGGCGCTGTCATCGGCACCATGGAAATAGCCGCGCAGCAGGTTGTAACGCGCATCACGCTGCTCCTGCACCAGGCGGATCACGCGCCGCATCGGCACCCCCACCAGCGCCAGCGCATGGCTGGCCAGCATGAGCGAGCCCTCGATGGCTTCGGGCACCACTTCGGTCGCGCCAGCCGCGCGCAGCCGGTCCAGCGCGTGGTCGTCCTGGGTGCGCACGATCACCGGTACATGCGGCGCCTGTGCGCGCACGTTGGCCAGCACCTTGAGGGCGCCGGGCACGTCCAGGTAGGTGATGACCACGGCGCTGGCGCGGCTCAGGCCGGCCGCCATCAGGGCCTGCAGGCGGGCAGCGTCGCCGAACGCCACCGCGTTGCCCGCCGCGGCGGCCTGGTGCACACGGTCGGGGTCGAGGTCCAGCGCCATATAGGGGATCTTCTCGCCTTCGAGCATGCGTGCCAGGTTCTGGCCGCAGCGGCCGTAACCGCAGATGATGACGTGCTTGCTGGTGCTGATGGACTTGCGCGCGATGTTGGTCATCTGCAGCGACTGCTGCAGCCATTCACTGGCCACCAGCTTCATGACGATGCGGTTGCTGTAGAGGATGACGAAGGGTGTGGCCAGCATCGACAGCACCATCGAGGCCAGGATCGGATTCAACAGGGCTGCATCGAGCAGACCTTTCTCGTAGGTCAGCGACAGCAGCACGAAGCCGAACTCGCCGGCTTGCGCCAAGTAGAGGCCGGTGCGCAACGCCACGCCCATGGTGGCGCCCATGAGGCGGGTCAGCAGCGTGATCAGCGAGAGCTTGAGCAGCAGCGAGACCGTCATCAACATCAGCACCAGAGGCCAGCGCTCCAGCACGATCATCCAGTCCAGCATCATGCCGATAGTGATGAAGAACAGGCCGAGCAAGACGTCATGAAACGGCCGGATGTCGGTTTCCACCTGGTGCTTGTACTCGGTCTCGGCAATCAGCATGCCGGCGATGAAGGCACCCAGCGCCAGGCTCAGGCCGGCCAACTCGGTCAGCCAGGCCAGGCCCAGGGTGATGAGCAGCAGGTTGAGCATGAACAGCTCGTTGCTCTTGCGCTGTGCCACCAGCGTCAGCCACCAGCGCATCAGGCGCTGTCCGCCCAGCAGCAGCAGGGCCAGCAACGCCACCGCCTTGACCAGCGCCAGGCCGAGGGCACCGAACAGCGTATTGGCCGGGCTGCCCAGCGCCGGAATCAGCACCAACAAGGGCACCACGGCCAGGTCCTGGAACAGCAGGATGCCCATAACACGCTTGCCATGCTCGGATTCCAGCTCCAGTCGCTCCGCCATCAGCTTGACCACGATGGCGGTGCTGCTCATGGCCATGACGCCGGACAGTGCCAGCGCCGTCTGCCAGCGGATGTTCCACAGTGAGGGCAGTAGCCAGTTCAGCAGGAAGGCGCCCAGCACCGTCAGCACCATGGTCAGCAGCACCTGCAGCAGACCCAGGCCGAACACATGCCGGCGCATGGCGCGCAGCTTGGGCAGGTTGAACTCCAGCCCGATGGCGAACATCAGGAACACCACGCCGAACTCCGCCAGGTGGCGGATGCCGGCCGAGTTCTGCGCCAGCGCCAGCGCGTTCGGGCCGATGACCACGCCCACCGCCAGGTAGCCCAGCATGGGCGGGAGCCGGAGGCTGCGAAACACCACCACGCCCAACACGGCCGCCAGCAGGTACAGCAAGGTCAGTTCAAGCGCACTCATGCCCTGATACTAGCAAGAGCAGAGGGGTCGATAAAATCCGGCCATGACCCCTCCCAAAATCCCGGACCAGCCCTTTGATGCCTCTGCCGCCTTGCGGCTGGCGCAGGAGACGCTGGAGATCGAGGCGGCAGCCGTGCTGGGCCTGCGCCAGCGCCTCGGTGCCGCCTTTGCGCAGGCAGTGGCCCGCATCCTGCAAGTGCCGGGGCGCGTTGTCGTCATGGGCATGGGCAAGAGCGGTCACATCGGGCGCAAGATCACCGCCACGCTGGCTTCGACCGGCACGCCAGCGATGTTTGTCCACCCGGCCGAAGCCAGTCACGGTGACCTGGGCATGATCACCGCCGATGACCTGGTGCTGGCCATTTCCAACAGCGGCGAGTCGGACGAGCTGACCGCCATCCTGCCGGTGCTCAAGCGTCTCGGCGTGCCACTGATTGCCATGACCGGCAAGCCGGATTCGACACTGGCACGCCATGCCGATCTCACGCTCGACAGCGCCGTGGAGAAGGAAGCCTGCCCGCTCAACCTGGCGCCGACAGCCAGCACCACGGCCCAGCTGGCGCTGGGCGACGCACTGGCCGTCGCGCTGCTCGATACCCGCGGCTTCCGCGCCGAGGACTTTGCGCGTTCCCATCCGGGCGGGGCACTCGGGCGCAAGCTCTTGACCTACGTGAGCGACATCATGCGCAGCGGCACGGCCGTGCCCCGCGTCAGCCCGACGGCGGGCTTCAGCGAGGTCATGCGTGAGATGAGCGCCAAGGGGCTGGGCGCGACGGCCATCGTCGATGCGCAGGACCGCGTGCTGGGCATCTTCACCGATGGCGACCTGCGCCGCCTGCTGGAAAAGGGCTTCGATCTGCGCGCCGGCAAGGCCGGCGACGTCATGCATGCCAACCCGGTCACCATCAGTGCCGATGCGCTGGCGGTGGAGGCCGCGGAGATGATGGAGCAACGGCGCATCACCAGCGTGCTGGTGGTCGACGCCGAGGGTCGCCTGTGCGGCGCGCTCAACAGCAACGACCTGATGCGCGCCAAGGTGATCTGATGCAACCCGCCCTCCATTTCCCGCCCGAGCTGCTGTTGCGCGCCCAGGGCATCCGCGTCGCCTTCTTCGATGTCGACGGCGTCCTCACCGATGGTGGCCTCTACTTTTCGGAGGCCGGCGAGACGCTCAAGCGCTTCAACACGCTCGATGGCCACGGCCTCAAGCTGCTGCAGCGCGCCGGCATCACGCCGGTGGTCATCACCGGCCGCGACAGTGCGGCCTTGCGTGTGCGCCTGCAGGCGCTGGGCATCGTGCATGCGTATTTCGGGACCGAGGACAAGCGTCCGGCGGCCGAACAATCGTTGCAGGCCCTGGACCTGGACTGGACGCAGGCCGCGGCCATCGGAGACGACTGGCCTGATCTGGCCGTGTTGCAGCGCTGCGCCTTTGCCGCCGCGCCGCCGCATGCGCATGCCGAGGTGCGCGCGCTGGTGCACCACGTGACGCAGGCGCCGGCCGGCTTCGGCGCGGCGCGCGAGTTCTGCGACCTGCTGCTGGTGGCCAGCGGTCGCTATGCCGAGCTGCTGCAGGAGTGGCGCCGGTGATGCGCCTGTTGCGTGCGGCCTGGGACCGCCTGTCGCTCTACCTGCCCATCATCCTGATGGGGGTGCTGGCGCTGGGCACCTATTGGCTGGTGCGCAGCACACCCGTGTTCGAGGTGCCCGGACCCGAGCAGGCGAAGAAGCACGAGCCTGACTACTTCATGCAGAAGTTCTCGGTCAAGACCTTCAACACCGCCGGGCAGCTCAAGACCGAAATCTTCGGCAGCGAGGGGCGCCATTTCCCGGACACCGACACGGTCGAGATCGACCAGGTCCGCATCCGCTCGTTCAATGACAAGGGCCACCTGACCACGGCCACGGCGCGGCAGGCCGTCACCAACAGCGACAACTCCGAAGTCCAGCTGATCGGCAACGCGGTGGTGGTGCGTGAGGAAGTGGTCGACAAGAACGGCAAGACCTACCCGCGCCTG
>CALRMF020000212.1:0-5307 GCA_943369035.1 Curvibacter sp. AEP1-3 | reverse complement strand
AAACTGCACGAAGACCCAGACCACGCCTGGCGTCGGGCTGACGCCAATGATCCAGGAAGAGTACGAGACCAAGCTGCAGGCGCTGCAGGAACTGGTGACGGGCGCCCGGCCGACGACGCTGGCCAATCTCGACGCAGCCGGCAGCAGCTCGCTGCCGATCACCCGCGGCGTGATCGAGGCCCTGCGTGACGAACCCGACCAGGACATGCTGGGCCGGCGCCTCGCGTCCGAGGCTGCGCTGTCCAGCGTGCTGGAGAAGGCCCTGCTGCTGCAACGCACGTTGCTGACCGGCAAGAAGGAGCCGAACGTCGCCGCCAACGAGCTGGCCGTGCAGGCGGTCGACCAGGAGAACAGCGCGCTGGAGCAGGAGATCAACAACCTCAAGACCGAGCTGGAGCTGCGCCGCACGCTGGCCGGCAACTCGGCGATGGCGATCATCCAGCGCCACAGCATCCGCGCTGCCGGCTCGCGCGGCGTCTTCGAGGGTGACACCACGCGCGACCGTCTGCGGGAAGTCCAGAAACCGCGGAGCGGTACGCCATGAGCGCGCCCGCACGGCCGCCCGAAGGGCGCGCGAACCTCCCCAGGGGAGGATGTCGCGCCAGCGACAGGAGGGTAGTCCAGTGAGCCGGCTGGCCTGGCTGCGGCTGCCATGGCTGTTCAACCGCCGCGTCGGCGTGGCGCTGCTGTGGACCTTGCTGGTGGCCGCCGCCGCGGTGGCGGTGAACATCGCCGGCATCCACGTGGTCGGCGGCGTCGAGGGCTGGCAGCACTGGCTGCAGGCGCACGCCGGCCACTTCTTCGTGTGGCGGCTGTGCCTCTACGGAGCGACGGCTTACGGCTGGTGGTGGATGCGTCGGCGCCTGTTGCGGCGGGAGCCGTCCCGCGAGACGCATCAGCGCCTGCTGCGCACGGAGATCGCGGCCGTGATCGCCGTGGTCGCGCTGGAAGCCAGCCAGTTGCTGCGGCACGGCTGAGACCGGGAGGCAGGCATGACGCTCTACACCACGGACTACCTGGAGTATTACCTGACCCTGGTGGCTTGGGTGGTCAACAACGGCATCTGGAGCATTCTCGTGGCCAGCGGCGTGTTCGCGCTGCCGTTCGTGGCCATCGTGATCCAGGAGTGGCTCAAGGCCCGCAGCGAAGGTGCGGACGAAGGCAACAAGGGCGTGCTGTCGTCGATGCGCATCGAGAACCGGGTGTGGGTGGCGATCGTGGTCATCATGTTCGCCGGCATCCCGTTCATCCCGGTGGATCTCGCCACGATCAGGTTCGACACCACGCGCTCCGCGCAATGCCAGGTCAGTGTCCCGCTGCCCAACGACACGGGCTGGTCCAACGTCTACACGGCGCTCAACGACCAGAGCGCGCTGGTGCCGGTGTGGTGGTTCTTCATGCACGCGCTGTCGAAAGCCGTGACGGGCTCCGCGGTGGCGGCGATTCCCTGCGGCACGGACCTGCGTCAGATTCGCATGGATGTGGATGCCACGCGCATCGACGATCCGGTGCTGGCACAGGAGGTCGCCGACTTCACGCACGACTGCTACGGGCCGTCGCGCGCCAAGCTGTTCATGAACCGGCCGACGCTCTCCGACGAGCAGATGAACGACGTCACCTGGATCGGATCGAGTTACTTCCTCGACACGCCCGGCTTCTATGACACCTATCGCGCCAAGACCCCACGCACGGCCTGGCCCTACGACGCGACCCGCGATGCAGGGCTGGCACAGGTGGACAGCGGTGGCGGTTATCCGTCCTGCCGACAGTGGTGGGCCGATGGCGGCCAGGGACTGCGCAGCCGGCTGCTGGCACAGGTCGACCCGGATCTGCTGACCCGCATCGGGCGCTGGGCGGGCTTCCTGTCGCAGAGCGAGGTCAATGACTCGGTGATCCGCGCCGTGGTCTCACCGCGACAGCAGAAGATGAACCAGGGCGCCGTCTACACCGACTACGGCGGCCAGATCGACAAGACGCTGCCGAACGTCGTCACGCGCGGCGTGGGCGACCTGGGGCTGACCGTCGGCTCGCTGGCTTTCTTCCCCGCGATGGACGTGGTACGCCAGGCGCTGCCGATGGTGCTGACGATGCTCAAGATGGCGCTCATCATCTGCATCCCGCTGGTGCTGCTGATCGGCACCTACGACCTGAAGACGGTGGTGACGGTGAGCTGCGTCCAGTTCGCGCTGTTCTTCGTGGACTTCTGGTTCCAGCTCGCGCGCTGGATCGACAGCACGATCCTGGACGCGCTCTACGGCTGGGGGTTTGGCGCGGACAGGCCGCACGCCAACTTCGACCCATTGATCGGCCTGAACAATGCGTTCGGTGACATGCTGCTGAACTTCGTCATGGCAACGATGTTCATCGTGTTGCCGACGTTCTGGGTCATGGCACTCGGATGGGCAGGCGTTCGCGCCGGAAACTTCCTGGGCGGTCTCATCACTGGCACGTCCGATGCGAAGTCGGCCGGAGGTAGTGGCTCTCGCCTTGCGATGACGGCCGTATCGAAAGGTGCGGCGAAGTAAGGAGCACTCTCTCGCGTTGATGCGACAGCTACGGCTCGTCGGGATCGCCCATGTCGATCCGCCAGTCATCTTTGTCGTACAGGCCGACGCCCGAGTGTCCGTCTCTGAGTTCCGGCTGCTTCTCGTCGTCCTCATCGGCATTCCGCGCGAGCCATGCGGCGACCACAGCAAAGGCCAGCAGCAGGACAAGCCAGGATACGGAGTACAGCAGCATACCAAGCACGGCCAGCTTGACGATCCAGAGCACCGCCGTCGCCGCGCCTGCGGGCACCCCGCGCGTCACCAGCCAGCCGGCGACACGCTGCTCGCGGCGCAGGTATCCACGCCAGGCACGGCCAGCCCCCCGGCCCAGCCGGTGGCTCCAGCGCCCGTTGTGCGTGTTGGTGGTCATGCTCATGTGCCTCGGTTTCAGTGGTGCCTCACCTCAAGAGCGGCCGGTTGGGGCTTGCCCTCCAGCATAGACCGCGATCAGGAGGCCGGGTTGCGGCTGGCAGAGCGGTCGCAGGTCGATTAGATTCTGCACTATAAATAAAACTTTATGCTACTTTCCCTGCACGTTCTTGCGATAGCTCTAGAGGCTGATTTGATTCCGTGTTATTTTTATAGCATGGATGGAAATTCTAGGCACCAGGTAATCAAGCGGCTGCAGGCGGGACTCCCCCGCGGGGCGCCGTTCGACCTTGCCACCCTGAGCCAGTTCGGGGTGTCGCCCCAGCTCGCCGCCCACTATGCCGACGGCGGGTGGCTCGTGCGCCTGGCCCATGGCGTCTATGCCTTCCCGAACGATGAGTTCGGGGTCTACGGTGCGCTGAAGTTCCTGCAACAGCGCGTGCCCGGCCTGCACGTCGGCGGCAAGAGCGCCCTGGCCCTGCAGGGCGTGCGGCACAACCTGGGCAGCCGGGAGACGCTGGTGCTGTGGGGCGACGGTCGTTTCGCGTTGCCAGCCTGGTTCACCTCGCGCTTTCCGGCCCGCTACGTCCACGCCCGCCTGTTCGACTGGCCGGACACGGCGCTGGCCAGCAAGACCCTGACCACGCCGCCTGGCCTGCCCGAGGATCTGCGGGTGGCTGCCTCCGAGCGTGCCGTTCTGGAACTGCTGTACGAAGCCGGCGTCAAGCAGAGCCTCGAAGAGGCCCGCAACCTCTTCGATGGACTGCGTTCCCCCCGCAAGGACTTGCTCGGACAACTGCTGTCCTGCTGCACCAGCGTGAAGGCCGTGCGCCTGTTCCTCACCTGGGCGCGCGAGACCAGCCTCGTGGATGTCGATGCCCTGCTGGAGCAGTACCCGGTTCGCACCGGCAGCAACACGCGCTGGATGAGCCGGCTCGATGACGGCACCTTGCTGAGCCTGAGACCTCATGGATAAGACCTACGCGGACACCGTTCGCCTGCTGCTGGCCGTCGCGCCCGACGTGTTCGCCAACGACATCTTCGCTATGAAGGGCGGCACGGCCATCAACCTCTTCGTGCGGGACATGCCGCGCCTGTCGGTGGACATCGACGTGGTGTACCTCCCGTGGCAGACGCCGCGCGACGAAGCGCTGCAAGCCATCAACCAGGAGCTGGCCGCCATCGCCACGCGCGTTGCACCACTGGGCGTGCAGACACGCCTGGTTCGCGCCAAGGATCTGGGGGACACCAAGCTGATCGTCGAGAACGACGCCAACCAGGTGAAGATCGAGGTCAACGTCGTGTTCCGAGGCAGCGTGCTGCCCGTGGAGCGGCGGCCGCTGAGTGCCAAGACCAGCGATCTGTTCGGCGTCGAGTTCGAGCTGCCGGTTCTGGCACCGGACGAGCTGTACGCCAGCAAGCTGGTGGCTGCGCTGGATCGGCAGCACCCCCGCGACCTATTCGACGTGTGGCAGCTCTACGAATCGGGCGACATCAGCGACGGCATGGTCGAGTGCTTCGTGATCTATCTGGCGGGCCACAACCGGCCGCCCCACGAAGTGCTGTTCGGCAACGACAAGGACATCGCCGGCGAGTACGAGCGGGCCTTTGTCGGCATGACCGAAGTGGACTGCTCCCTGGAGACACTGCTCGACGCTCGCGCCAGGATGCGGCGCGAGCTGCCACAGCGACTGAGCACCGCGCACAGGCAGTTTCTGAGCGGGCTGGCGCGCGCAGAACCGGACTGGTCGCTGGTGCAGTGCCGGCACGCCGCGCAACTGCCGGCACTGCGCTGGAAGCTCGCCAATCTCGAAACATTCCGCAAGCGCCGTCCCGACGACTTCGCAGCGCAATCCGCCGCCCTCGACACCGGCTTGGGCCAGAGCTGACGAACGTCCCGCAGCGCCCCACTTGCCGGGGTTGCCCCATGCCGCATTCATCGTGGCAGCCGCGAAGCAGCGGCCCTATACCCAAAGGCTTCCGACAAAGGCCAAAGGGCTGGGAAGGGGCAAAGGAAGGGCGCCAAGGGGAAAGGCCCTATCCTGAAAAGGCCAAAAGGCGCCCCGAGCAGCCCGTCATC
The DNA here is from genome assembly GCA_943369035.1 of Curvibacter sp. AEP1-3. GTDB lineage: Bacteria > Pseudomonadota > Gammaproteobacteria > Burkholderiales > Burkholderiaceae_C > Hylemonella. Next base: position 312 of record CALRMF020000212.1, on the reverse strand, counting down.
CGGGGTTCGCCATGCTCTCGCTGTTCCAGCGCAAACGGGTGCCACCCACCGCCGGCACACCGCCCACCTCCGCCATCGAAACTCCGAAAGGGTTGACGCGGCCGGAGTCGGCCGCATCGCTGCTGGCCACGCCGCGTCGGCAGAAACTGCTGGAACACATCTGGCAGCGCACCTCGCTCTCGCGCCGGCAGTTCGCCACGCTCTACCTCGCCCCACTGGAGCGCTACGCCGAGCTGGTCCAGCAGTTCCCGGCCTCCGAGAACCACCACCACGCCTATCCGGGCGGCATGCTGGACCACGGCCTGGAGATCG
>CALRMF020000211.1:0-5310 GCA_943369035.1 Curvibacter sp. AEP1-3 | reverse complement strand
TATTTGAGAGCCTGTACCTCGGCGTGCCTTACATCACGCTGGCTGATCGGCCCAGCGTGGGCCGGCTGGGCAGCGCCATCCTGCACGGGGTGGGACACCCAGAATGGGTGGCCGACAGCGAGGAGGCGTATATCGAGAAGGCGGTGGCGTTGGCGTCCGACCTGCCGGCACTGGCGCAGATCCGTGCCCGCTTGCGGCCGCAGATGCAGGCCAGCCCGGTGATGGATGAGGTGGCGTTCGCCCGTCGAGTCGAGCAGGCTTACGGTCAGATGTTCCAGCGCTGGCGCGACAGCGGTCAGGCGGCCGAGCGTGGCGAGACCTCGCCGGAAGAGGAATTGCGCCAGCTGGTGGGCCTGTTCCAGCGTGGCGAATTCCAGGCCGGCGAGGCGCGTGCCTTGGCCCTGATCCAGCAGGATTCGCAACTCGGCGCTGGCTGGAAATTGCTGGGCGCTTTCCGACAGAAGCTGGGTGACCTCAAGGGCGCGCTGCAGGCCAAGCAGGCGGCGGCGGCCCTGCTGCCTGACGACATGGAGGCGCTGTTCAATCTGGGGTTGAGCTATGAAAAGCTGGGTTTCTGGCAGGAGGCCGAGTCCTGCTACCGGCGTCTGGAGCAGCACGACCCAACGGACTTCGAGGTGCTTAACAACCTGGGCAACGCCTTGTGGAAGCAGCACAAGCTGCCGGAGGCAGCGGCGTACTACCGGCGGGCCATCGCCATCCGGCCCAAGCTGGCGGAAGCCTACCTGAACCTGGGGAATCTGCTCGCCGAGGCGGGTGACCGGGTGGAGGAGGAAACCCACTGGCGGCGTGCCATTCAGGCTCTGCCGGACCAGGTCGAGGCCTATCGCGGCCTGGGCAAGGTGTTGGTGCGGCTGGGACGCATGGAGGAGGCCGAAACAGCCTACCGCAGTGCTCTGAAGAACAAGGACGAGGATCACGAGTTCTACTTCCATCTTGCCCTGGCCATGAGTGAGATGGGCCGGCTTGACGAAGCGACCGCGGCCTACACGAAGGCGCTGGAGTTCAAGCCCGACATGCTCGAAGCACTCAACAACCTGTCGCTGGTGTTGCAGGATTGTTCGCACCAGGACGACGCGGAGTTGCATGCCCGCAAGGCGTCGGCGCTGGCGCCGCAGAACCCGGTACTCTTGAACACGCTGGCGCGCACGCTGCAATTGCAGGGGCGCATTGATGAGTCACTAAGTCATTACCGCGCGGCCATCTCGCTGTCGACGGACGCGTTGGGCATCTACGGCAACTACCTGTTCGTCCTCAACTACCACCCGGATTTGAGCGCCGAGGCGATCTACCAGGCGTATGAGGAATACGACCGGTGCTACGGTCAGCCTTTGCGGAAGACGTGGCGGGCGCATGACAATCCGCCGGCAACCCGGCGCCGCCTGAAGGTGGGCTATGTCTCGCCGGACTTCAAGAACCACAGCGTCCAGTTCTTCGTCGAGCCCCTGCTGGCCAACCATGACCATGCGGTGGTCGAGGTGTATGCCTACGCCGACCTGTCCCACGAGGACCATCTGAGCCGACGCTACAAGAGCTATGTCGACCACTGGGTGCTGACTAACGGCATGAGCGACGAGGCCTTGGCCGAGCGCGTCCGCGCCGATGGCATCGATGTTCTGGTCGATCTTGCTGGCCATACGGCTGGCAACCGCCTGGGCGTGTTTGCGCGCAAGCCGGCGCCGGTGTCGGTGAGCTGGATGGGGTTCGGCTACACCACCGGCCTGAAGGCCATCGACTACTTCCTGACTGACGAGCCCAGTTCGCCGGTGGGCAGCGAACACCTGTTTGCCGAAACACCGTGGCGTGTGCCACAGGGCTCCTACGCCTATCGTCCCCGTGGCGACATGGGCGAGGTGAGCGCGCTGCCGGCGCTGCAGCGCGGCCACGTGACCTTCGGCACGCTCACGCGGGCCATCCGCATCAACCACCGCACCATCCGGGTCTGGTCGGAGATTTTGAAGCACGTACCCGGCTCCAGGCTGGTGATCGACAGCAGTTCCTACAAGGATGAGGGGGTGCGCGAGAAACTCCTGCAACAGTTCGAAGCGCAAGGTGTGACGCGTGAGCAGCTGGAGGTGGGTTTCCACAGCCCGCCGTGGGACGTGGTGCGGGGCATGGACATCGGACTGGACTGTTTCCCGCACAATTCGGGCACGACATTGTTCGAGAGTCTCTACCTCGGCGTGCCCTACATCACGCTGGCCGGTCGTCCCAGTGTGGGTCGGCTCGGCAGCTCGGTGCTGCACGGTGTTGGTCATCCGGAATGGATTGCAGCCAGCGAAGAGGAGTACATTGAGAAAGCGGTGGCGCTGGCATCCGATCTGGGGCAGCTGGCCCGGATCCGCGCTCAGTTGCGGCCGCAGATGCAGGCCAGCGCCATGATGAACGAGACGGCATTTGCCCGTCGCATCGAGCAGGCGTACAGCCAGATGTTCCAGCAATGGGAGATGAGCAAACAATGAAGGCCGTGATCCTGGCGGGTGGTCTGGGCACCCGGATTTCCGAGGAAACCCATCTCAAGCCCAAGCCGATGATCGAGATCGGCGGCAAGCCCATCCTGTGGCACATCATGAAGATCTACAGCGCCCATGGCGTGAACGATTTCGTGATCTGCTGCGGCTACCGCGGTTACGTCATCAAGGAGTATTTCGCCAACTACTTCCTGCACATGTCGGACGTCACCTTCGACATGGCGAACAACCAGATGGAAGTGCACCGCAAGCATGCCGAGCCCTGGCGCGTCACCGTGGTCGATACCGGCGACAACACCATGACCGGCGGGCGCCTGCGCCGGGTGGCCGACTACCTGGCCAATGAAGAAGCGTTCTGCTTCACCTACGGTGACGGCGTCGCCGACGTCAACATTGCCGAGGCCATCCGTTTCCACAAGGCGCATGGCAAGCTGGCCACCGTCACCGCGGTGCAACCGCCTGGGCGCTATGGTGCGCTGCAGATGGACGGAGCCCGCGTCGCAGGTTTCACCGAGAAACCGCGTGGCGATGGGGGCCTCATCAACGGTGGTTTCTTCGTGCTGTCGCCGCGCTGCATCGCGCGCATCGAGGGGGACCCGACCAGCTGGGAAGGCGAGCCGCTGACCAGTCTGGCCAACGACGGCCAGCTCGTGGCCTACGAGCACCAGGGCTTCTGGCAGCCCATGGACACGCTGCGCGACAAGAACATGCTGGAAGAGTTGTGGCAGTCGGGGCGCGCGCCCTGGAAAGTGTGGTGATGGCAGACGTGACGCATTCCGCTTTGCCCGACGCCGCCTTCTGGCGCGGCAAGCGCGTGCTGTTGACCGGTCACACCGGCTTCAAGGGCGCCTGGCTGGCCTTGTGGCTGCAGCGCCTGGGCGCGCAGGTCACGGGGCTGGCCTTGACGCCGGCCACCACGCCCAATCTGTTCGAGGCTGCGCGCATCGGTGAGCTGCTGGACAGTCAGACAGTGGATCTGCGCGACGCGGCGCTGGTGGCCGAGCGGGTGCGGCAAGCGCAGCCGGAGATCGTCTTGCATCTGGCCGCGCAGGCCCTGGTGCGCGAGAGTTACCGCGCGCCGCTGGACACTTTTGCCACCAACGTCATGGGCACGGCCCACCTGCTGGATGCCCTGCGCCAGGTCGATGGCGTGCGCTCGGTGGTGGTGGTCACCACCGACAAGGTGTACCAGAACCGCGAGTGGGTCTACCCCTACCGCGAGGGCGATGCGCTGGGAGGCCATGACCCCTACAGCGCCAGCAAGGCCGCCACCGAGCTGGTGACGGCCAGCTACGTGGCGTCCTTCCTGCGTGAGCGCGGGGTGGCCGTCGCCACGGCCCGGGCCGGCAATGTCATCGGCGGCGGCGACTGGTCGGCCGACCGCTTGCTGCCCGACGCCGTGCGGGCTTGGCAGGCCGGCCGGGTGCTGGAAATTCGCCGCCCGCAAGCCATCCGCCCCTGGCAGCACGTGCTGGAGCCCCTGGCGGCGTATATGCGGCTGGCCGAGCATCTGTGGCGCCAGCCGCAGGATGCCGGGGCCTACAACTTCGGCCCCGCTACGGCCGAAGCCGCCACGGTGCGTACGGTGGTCGAGCAGGCGCGTCAGGTCTGGGGTGGTGGCGAGGTGCTCTGGGGCGATGGCAACGAAGGACCGCACGAGGCGGGCTGGCTGGCGCTCGAGGTGGCGAAGGCACGCCAGGTGCTGGGGGTGCAGTCGCGCTGGGACCTGGCCACCTCGGTGGCACGCACCATGCGCTGGTACCGCCAGCACGGCGCGGGGGCCGATGCGCGGCCCCTGTGCCTGGCCGAACTGGACGATTACGAGGCGGCTGCGTCATGAGCCGCTTCAGCATCGCTGACACGCCGTTGGTCGGCCTCAAGCGGGTGCAGCGCAACCGGCTGCAGGATGAACGCGGTTTTCTGTCGCGCCTGTTCTGCGCTGACGAACTGCATGCCGCTGGCTGGTATGGTCCGGTGGCCCAGATCAACCACACCTGCACCCGCCAGCCCGGCACCGTGCGCGGCCTGCACTACCAGAAGCCGCCGCATGCCGAGATCAAGCTGGTCAGCTGCCTGCGTGGCCGGGTCTGGGATGTGGCGGTGGACTTGCGGGTCGACTCGCCCACCTATCTGCAGTGGCACGCCGAAGAACTGTCGGCCGAGAACGGCCGCGCCCTGCTGATCCCGCAGGGCTATGCCCATGGCTTTCAGGTGCTGGAGGCCGACAGCGAGCTGTTGTACTGTCATTCCACGGCCTATGCGCCGCAGGCCGAGGCCGGCCTGCACCCGCTCGATGCGCGCCTGGGCATTGCCTGGCCGCTGCCGGTGCAGAACCTGTCGCCACGTGACGCGGGCCATCCCTCGATTACTGCTGACTTTGAAGGAGTCCGGCTGTGAAGTGCCGTCATTGCGGGTCGGAGTTGCGCCGACCGTTTCTCGACCTGGGTAGCGCCCCGCCCTCCAACGCCTACCTGACACCGGCCGCATTGAATGCGCCCGAGGTCTGGTACCCCCTGCGTCTGCTGGTGTGCGAGCAGTGCTGGCTGGTACAGACCGAAGACCATGCCGGCCGCGAGGCACTGTTCAGCGCCGACTACGCCTATTTCAGTTCCTTCTCCACCTCCTGGCTGCGCCATGCGCAGGCTTATGTGCAGGCCATGCAGCAACGCTACGGCCTGGGCGCGCAGAGCTGTGTGGCCGAAGTGGCGGCCAACGACGGCTACCTGCTGCAGTACGTGCAGCAGGCCGGCATTCCCTGCTACGGCATCGAGCCTACGGCCAGCACGGCGGCGGCGGCGCGGGTCAAGGGCATCGAGATCGT
>CALRMF020000210.1:0-5379 GCA_943369035.1 Curvibacter sp. AEP1-3 | reverse complement strand
CACGTCTTCGCGCAGCACGGCAATCTCACCTGCGGCAGTGCACCAGGCGGCAGCGTGCGAGGCGCCGGTCACGCCCAGCAGCAACTGGCGCTCGCGCATGCGGGCCAGCGCATCGGACACCGCCGCCGCCTGGAATGTCGTCCCAGCGGCCACCGGCTGCGGCGGGCGCACGGCCTGTGCCAGGCTGTCGGTTCCGCACAGGCCGCAGCCAGTGCGCCCGGCGAGGCTGCGCCGCCGTTCCTTCAGCCGCGCGAAGCAGGCCGAGGCAATGTCCAGGCACAGCGTGATGCCCTGGGCACTGGGCTGCAGCTCCAGGTCGTAGATCTGCGCTGCGCTGTCCACAATGCCTTCGCTGCAGGAGAAGCCGACGGCAAAGTCCTCCAGATCGGTGGGCGAGGCCAGCATCACCGCGTGCGACACGCCGTTGTAGACCAGCGCCACCGGCACCTCCTCGGCCACCCAGTCGGTGGCCTCGAACACCGTGCCGCCGCGCAAGCCGCGCACCGCGGCCTCGCGCGCCCCGGCCACCGGCGGGTAAGGCAGTTCGTACATCTGCATGGTGTCGCTCCTTTCCTTACTTGGCGACCGGCTCCGCATGCGCCGCCTGCAGCAGTTGCTGCTGCTCCTGGCTGAAGCGGGCATAGGAGCGCTGCCACTCGGACGGCTGCGCCACCGGCATCACCTGCACCGCCGTCACCTTGTACTCGGGGCAGTTGGTGGCCCAGTCGGAGTTGTCAGTGGTGATCACGTTGGCACCGGACTCGGGGAAGTGGAAGGTGGTGTACACCACGCCCGGCTGCACACGCTCCGTCACCTGGGCGCGCAGCACCGTCTCGCCGGCGCGGCTCTGGATGCCGACCCAGTCGCCGTCCTTGATGCCGCGCTCCTCGGCGTCGTGCGGGTGGATCTCCAGCCGGTCTTCGTGGTGCCACATCACGTTGGCGGTACGGCGTGTCTGCGCGCCCACGTTGTACTGCGACAGGATGCGCCCGGTGGTCAGGATGAGCGGGAACTTGCGCGTGACCTTCTCGTCGGTGGCCACGTACTGGGTGATGATGAAGCGCCCCTTGCCGCGCACGAACTTGTCCACGTGCATGATCTCGGTGCCCAGTTCGGCCGTGCTCTCGTTGCAGGGCCACTGCACGCTGCCGTGCTGGTCGATCTTCTCGTAGCTCACGCCGCGGAAGGTGGGCGTGAGCGCCGCGATCTCGGCCATGATCTCGCGCGGGTGCCGGTAGGCCATCGGGTAGCCCAGCGCATTGGCCAGCATCTGCGTCACCTCCCAGTCGGCGTAACCGGCCTTGGGCGGCATGACCTGACGCACGCGCGAGATGCGGCGCTCGGCATTGGTGAACGTGCCGTCCTTCTCCAGGAAGGACGAGCCCGGCAAGAACACATGGGCGTACTTGGCGGTCTCGTTCAGGAACAGGTCCTGCACCACCACACATTCCATGGCCTCCAGCGCCGCAGCCACGTGCTGGGTGTCCGGGTCGGACTGCACGATGTCCTCGCCCTCGCAGTACAGGCCCTTGAAGCTGCCGCTGGTCGCGGCGTCCAGCATGTTGGGAATGCGCAGGCCCGGCTCCGGGTCCAGCCGCACGCCCCAGGCCTGCTCGAACTCGCCACGCACCGTGCTGTCGGAAATATGGCGGTAGCCCGGCAGCTCGTGCGGGAAGGAACCCATGTCGCAGGCGCCCTGCACATTGTTCTGGCCGCGCAGCGGGTTCACGCCCACGCCCTCGCGCCCCACATTGCCGGTGGCCATGGCCAGGTTGGCGATGCCCATCACCATGGTGGAACCCTGCGCGTGCTCCGTCACGCCCAGGCCGTAGTAGATGGCCGCGTTGCCGCCGGTGGCATACAGGCGCGCCGCGCCACGGACCTGCTCGGCCGGCACGCCGGTCACGGTCGCCATGGCCTCGGGCGAGTTCTCCGGGCGGGCCACGAACTCGCGCCACTCCTGGAAGCTCTTGCTGTCGCAACGCTCGGCGATGTATTGCTCCGCCAGCAGGCCTTCCGTCACCACCACGTGGGCCAGCGCGGTGATCAGCGCCACATTGGTGCCGGGCTTGAGCTGCAGGTGGTAGTCGGCCTGCACGTGCGGGCTCTTCACCAGGTCGATGCGGCGCGGGTCGGCCACGATCAGCTTGGCGCCGGCACGCAGGCGCTTCTTCAGGCGCGAGGCGAACACCGGATGGCCGTCGGTCGGGTTGGCGCCGATGACCATGATCACGTCGCTGTGCTCCACCGACTTGAAGGTCTGCGTGCCGGCCGAGGTGCCATAGGTCTGGCCCAGGCCGTAGCCGGTGGGTGAGTGGCACACCCGCGCACAGGTGTCCACGTTGTTGTTGCCGAAGGCCGCGCGCACCAGCTTCTGCACCAGATAGGTCTCTTCATTGGTACAACGGCTGGAGGTGATGCCGCCCACCGCGTCGCGCCCGTGCTTGGCCTGGATGCGCTTGAACTCGCTGGCCGCGTAGTTGATGGCCTCCTCCCAGCTCACCTCCTGCCACGGGTCGTGGATGCTCTTGCGGATCATGGGGGTGGTGATGCGGTCCTTGTGCGTGGCGTAGCCCCAGGCAAAACGGCCCTTCACGCAGGCGTGGCCCTCGTTGGCCTTGCCGTCCTTCCACGGCACCATGCGCACCACCTCGTTGCCCTTCATTTCGGCCTTGAAGCCACAGCCCACGCCGCAGTAGGCGCAGGTGGTGATGGCACTGTGCTCCGGCTGGCCGAGCCAGATCACACTCTTTTCCTGCAGCGTGGCCGTGGGGCAGGCTTCCACGCAGGCGCCGCAGCTCACGCACTCGCTCTCCATGAAGGGCTGGTCCTGCCCCGGCGAGACACGGCTCTCAAAACCGCGGCCCGAGATGGTGAGCGCAAACGTGCCCTGGGTTTCTTCGCAGGCGCGCACGCAACGGTTGCAGACGATGCACTTGGACGCGTCGTAGCTGAAATAGGGGTTGGAGTCGTCCACCTTGGGCTTGCTCTCGCCGCGGAAGTGGTTGGCACCGGTCATCGCATCGCCCATGCCGTAGCGCACCTCGCGCAGGCCGGTGACGCCCGCCATGTCCTGCAACTCGCAATTGCCATTGGCGCTGCAGGTCAGGCAGTCCAGCGGGTGGTCGGAGATGTAGAGCTCCATCACGTTCTTGCGCAGCTCCTGCAGCTTGCTGGTCTGCGTCTTCACCTTCATGCCGCTCTCACAGGGCGTGGTGCAACTGGCGGGGTAGCCCTTGCGACCCTCCACTTCCACCAGGCACAGGCGGCAGGAGCCGAAGGGCTCCAGGCTGTCGGTGGCGCAGAGCTTGGGCACCTTCACGCCGGCGTCCACCGCCGCGCGCATGATGGACGTGCCCTCGGGCACGGTGACGCTCTGGCCGTCGATCTCCAGCGTCACTTCCTTGGTCGATTCGCGCTTGGGGGTGCCGTAGTCGGTCACTTTCAGATGGTCCAGCATGGTGATCTCCTTTGAGGCGCGGTATCAGGCCGCTTTACGGTCCGGGTTCGACAGACCGAAGTCCTGCGGGTAGTGGTTGAGGGCCGAGAGCACCGGGAACGGCGTCATGCCGCCCATGGCGCACAGCGAGCCGTTGACCATGGTGTCGCACAGGTCGCGCAGCAGCTTCACCTCCTTGGGCTTGTTCTGCGCATCGCCCTTCGTGATGCGGTCGATCACCTCCACCCCGCGCGTGGAGCCGATGCGGCAGGGCGTGCACTTGCCACAGCTTTCCAGCGCGCAGAACTCCATGGCATAGCGGGCCAGCTTGGACAGGTCGGCCGTGTCGTCGTGCACCACGATGCCGCCGTGGCCCACGGTGGCGCCCACCGCGGCCCAGGCCTCGTAGTCCATCGGCAGATCCCACTGCGCTTCGGGCACGTAGGCGCCCAGCGGGCCACCCACCTGCACCGCCTTAATGGGCCGGCCGCTGGCGGTGCCACCGCCGTAGTCGACCAGCAGCTCGCGCAGCGTCACGCCAAAGGCCTTCTCCACCAGGCCGGCGTGCTTGATGTTGCCGGCCAGCTGGATGGGCAGCGTGCCCTTGGAGCGGCCCACGCCGTAATTGGCGTAGAACGCCGCGCCGCGCGCCAGGATGATGGGCACCGAAGCAAAGGTGATCACGTTGTTGATCACCGTCGGCTGGCCGAACAGGCCCTTGAGCGCGGGAATGGGTGGCTTGGCGCGCACCACGCCGCGCTTGCCTTCGATGCTCTCCAGCATGGCGGTTTCTTCGCCGCACACATAACTGCCGGCACCCTTGCGCACTTCCAGATGGAAAGCCTTGCCCGAACCCAGCACATCGTCACCCAGAAAGCCGGCTGCCGTAGCGCGGGTTATCGCCTCGTTCAGCGTGGCAATGGCATGCGGGTACTCGCTGCGCACATAGATGTAACCGCGGGTGGCGCCGGTGCTGATGCCGGCAATCGTCATGCCTTCGATCAGCATGTACGGGTCGCCCTCCATGGTCATGCGGTCGGAGTAGGTGCCGGAGTCGCCCTCGTCCGCATTGCAGACCACGTACTTTTGCGCCGCTTGCGCGGCGGCCACCGTCTTCCACTTGATGCCAGCCGGAAACGCCGCGCCGCCACGGCCGCGCAGGCCGGAGTCCAGCACCTGCTGCACCACCTCGGTGGGCTGCAGCGCCAGCGCCTGGCGCAAACCGGCGTAGCCTTCATGCGCCTGGTAATCGGCCAGGGACAAAGGGTCGGTGATGCCCATGCGGGCGAAGGTCAGGCGCTCCTGGCGGCGCAGAAAGTCGATGTCTTCCGTACGCCCCAGGCCCAGCGGGTGGGGCCCGCCGGTGTGGAAGCCGGCCTCGAACAGGCTGGCCACGTCTTCGGGCTGCACCGGGCCATAGGCCACACGCCCCTGGGCGGTGGCCACCTCGACCAGCGGCTCCAGCCAAAACAGGCCGCGCGAGCCGTTGCGCACCAGCTCGATGTTCACCTTGCGCCGGGTCGCTTCGGCCACAAGGGCCTGGGCCACTTCATCGGCCCCCAGCGCCAGGGCGGCCGAGTCGCGCGGCACATAGATCGTGATGGGTGCCATGGTCATGCTGCCTCCTTCAACTGCGCCAGCAGACGATCAAACTTGCCCGGGTTCACGCGAGCGTAGGGTTTGTCGTTGATGCTCATGGACGGCGCCGTGGCGCACAGGCCCAGGCAATAGACCGGCTCCAGCGTCACGCCCGGTCCGGCCGCGCGGCTGGCGTGTTCCCACAGCGCGTCGGAACCACAGGCCTGGCAGGCCTCGGCGCGGCAGACCTGCACCACCGGCCCGCGCGCCGGGGTGGTGCGGAAGTGGTGGTCGTAGGAACTGACGCCGTGCCCCTCGGCACGCGACAGGTTCAGCGCCTCGGCAATGTCCGGCACCGCATC
>CALRMF020000209.1:0-5416 GCA_943369035.1 Curvibacter sp. AEP1-3 | reverse complement strand
CTGCTGGCAAACCAGAGCAGCCAGAGCGGGGCAAAGGCCTGCGGTTGCCCGGCTGCCAGCACGGCGGCGCCGGCAAAGGCGCTGCAGAAGGAGGGCACCAGGGCACCCAGCAGCAAGGCACGGCCCAGCCGGCCCGGTTGCTGCAGCATGTCTTCGTCGACGCCGCAGCGGCGCAGCAGCGCAGCGGCGAGCACCATCTCCAGGCCATTGCCGGGCACGAAGGCGGCGGCAGCACGCCAGCCGGCCGCTGTGTCCCAGCCGTGCTGCGGTGCGCCGGCCACCAGATTGGCCAGCAGGTTGGCGACCAGCAGCGCCAGCAGCATCGGGGGCCAACGGCGCCAGGGTTGCGCCAGCAGGGCCACGGTGCCGACCGGGTTGGCCAGCCACAGCGTGGCGACCTGGACCGGCTGGCCTGACAGCGCCTGCGAGAGCAGGGCGAGGGCAAAGTAGAGCAGGACCGGTGGAACGGGCCGGCGTTGTGCCGTACCGCTGTCGCGGCGGGGCGGTTCGGTCATGGCGAAGCGTCCCCGCATCGACGCGCCCGTGGCGGAGGCGCCTTGCTCAACCGGATGCGTGGCAGACGGGGCATCCTCGCTTCAACCTCCCTGGCCCGTGGGCGTTGGCGTGTCGACCGACTTTGAGGCCCAGTATACGGAGCCGGCTGCAGGCCCGCAATGCGCTGAAACACCGAGGCACCACACCCGCCAGACGGCGCACAATGGGCCCACCTGCACGGAGGAGGCGCATGGAGTCCGAACTTCGGTTTGCATCGTTCGACGAGCGTGGCGCCGGTCTGCTGACGGGTGTCGAGCATCGCCTGCGGCACGGCGGCGTCCACCTGTCGATCTGGGAGAAGTACGCTGACCGTCCGCTGGACAAGCCGGTGGTCGTGCTGGCGCATGGTTCGGCCACGGCCGGGCGCGAAAGCTTCGACCTGCAGGTGCCTGCGCATCCCTCGGTCAGTCTGATGGATTGTCTGGCCCGGCAAGGTTTCGACGTCTTCGCGCCCGACATGCGCGGCTTCGGCCGCTCCACCCTGCCTGAAACGCACCTGAGCACCGAACAGGCCTGCACCGACCTGGCTGCGGTGGTCGACTATGTGCGCGACCTGCGCGGCGTCGGCCAGGTGCACCTGCTGGCCTGGTCCTGGGGCACGCAATACAGCGGCCAGTTCGTGATGGCGCAACCGCACAAGGTGGCCCGCTACATCAGCTACGCCCAGATGCACGCCGACAGCCACGACCTGCAGTTGCGGCGCAGCCGGCTGGACGCCTTTCGCCGTGCACCCTACATCCGCATCACCGAGGCGGGCTGGAAGCTGCGCTTCTATTCGCTGACGCCGGAGGAGGTGAACGAGCCGGACGTGGTGGCGGCGTTCGCGCTGGCGGCGGCAGAAGGGCAGCCCAAGTCACCCACCGGGCCGCAGGTGGACCTGCTCACGCGCCTGCCGCTGGTGGATGCGGCGCAGATGCCGGTGCCCGTGATGCTGATCCACGGTCAGTACGATGATGTGGCCGACTTGCCGGGCCTGTGGCCTTTCTTCGCGGCATTGCCGAACCCTGACAAGCGCTACGTCGTGATTCCCGATGCCGGTCACATGATGCATCTGCAACTCGGCCACCGCCGCTTCCAGCAGGCGGTGGCCGAATTTCTTGCCGCTGACTAGGGGCGGTCAGCCCGCGCTTTGCAGCGCCAGGCCGGCGTGTTCGCGCAGCGGGTGGAAGTGGATCTTGGGGAACCGTTCCTGCGCCAGCCGCACGTCGTAAGGGCTGGTGCAGAGGTAGGCCAGGGTGTCGGCCGCATCACGCGCCATGCGCGTCGGGTAGGCATCGACGAAGGCCTTCAGCTCGGCCGGTGTGTCGGCCGTGATCCAGCGCGCGCCGGTGTACTGGCAGCCTTCCAGTCGTACGTCGGCGTCGTACTCGCCCTTGAGGCGGTGCTGCACCACTTCGAACTGCAGCTGGCCGACGGCACCCAGCAGCATGTTGCCGCCCATCTCGGGGCGGAAGACCTGGATCGCGCCTTCCTCGCCCAGCTGGGCCAGGCCCTGCTGCAGCTGCTTGGTGCGCAGCGGGTTCTTCAGCACGACGGTCATGAACAGTTCGGGCGCGAAGAAGGGCAGGCCGGTGTATTGCAGTGCCACGCTGCCGTCGGTGATGGTGTCGCCCAGCTGCACGCCGCCGTGGGTGGTGAAGCCCACGATGTCGCCGGCATAGGCTTCCTCCACCGCCTCGCGGCGTTGGCTCATGAACGTGACCACGCTGGTGGGGCGCAGCTCCTTGGCGGTGCGCTGCACCTTGAGTTTCATGCCCGGCTGGTACTTGCCTGAGCACACGCGCACGAAGGCGATGCGGTCGCGGTGGTTGGCATCCATATTGGCCTGTACCTTGAACACCACGCCGGAAAAGGCCTCGTCGGCCGGCTGCACTTCCTTGGTGACCGCTTGCTTGTTCACCACCAGCGAGCTGGTACGCGACTTCGGCGCGGGCGCCAGATCGACCAGTGCATCCAGCACCTCCATCACACCGAAGTTGTTGACGCCGGAACCGAAGAACACCGGCGTTTGCTTGCCGGCCAGGAAGGCCTGGCGGTCAAAGGCAGGCGAGGCGCCGGTGGCCAGCTCCATGCTTTCGATGGCGGCATCGAAGTCGTGGCCGAAGCGCGCGTTCAGCGCGGCGCTGTCGGCCAGAGGAATGGCCTCGAAGTCCTGCGGACGGCGCTCGCTGCCCGCCTCAAAGACCGTCATGGCCTGGGTGCGCAGGTTGATGATGCCGCCGAAGGTCTTGCCCTGGCCCACCGGCCAGGTCATGGGCACGCAGGGCATGCCCAGTTCACGTTCCACCTCGTCGAGTATGTCCAGCGGATCGCGCACCTCGCGGTCCATCTTGTTGACGAAGGTGATGATGGGCGTGTCGCGCTGGCGGCAGACCTCGATCAGGCGGCGCGTCTGCGCCTCCACACCGTTGGCCGCGTCGATCACCATCAGTGCCGAGTCCACCGCGGTCAGCACGCGGTAGGTGTCTTCGCTGAAGTCCTTGTGGCCCGGCGTGTCCAGCAGGTTGATGACGTGGTCGCGGTACTGCATCTGCATCACCGAGCTGGCCACCGAGATGCCGCGCTGCTTCTCGATCTCCATCCAGTCGGACGTGGCATGGCGGCTGGCCTTGCGGCCCTTGACCGCGCCGGCGATCTGGATCGCGCCCGAGAACAGCAGCAGCTTTTCCGTCAACGTCGTTTTACCGGCGTCAGGGTGGGAGATGATGGCAAAGGTACGGCGGCGCCGGACTTCCTCGGCGATATGGGGGGCGTTGGACACAGTGGCTTCCAGAGGGCGGAGAGGCGGGCACGATGCCCACGACGATGGCCAGGGCACGCGCAACCTGGGGGCGGTGCCGGCCTTGCAACAGACCGAATTTTACCCGTCCGCTCCTGTACAGTGCGGAGCAGGCCGGGCATGGTCCCGGGGTTTCACGGACAGGAGAGCGAGATGGTCTTGCAGCAGTTGCTCGGAATCGAGCTGCCCCTCATCCAGGCGCCGATGGCCGGCGCACAAGGCAGCGCGTTGGCGATCGCCGTGAGCAACGCCGGCGGGCTGGGGTCCTTGCCCTGCGCCATGCTGGGGCCGGACGCGCTGTGCGCGGAGCTGGGCAGGATTCGCGCCCAGACCGACAAGCCCTACAACGTCAACTTCTTCTGCCATCGACCACCGGTGCCGGATGCCACGCGCGAGGCGCTGTGGCGCCAGAGCCTGGCGCATTACTACCGGGAGTTCGACGTCGACCCGGCCACCATCCCGGCTGGCCCGGGTCGCCTGCCGTTTGATACCGCGGCCGCCGACCTGCTGGCGGAGTTCAAGCCGCCGGTGGTGAGTTTTCATTTCGGCCTGCCCGACAGGGCGCTGCTGGCCCGCGTGCGCAGCTGGGGTGCCAAGGTCATCTCATCTGCCACCACAGTGGACGAGGCACGCTGGCTGGAGGCGAACGGCGCGGATGTCATCGTGGCCCAGGGGCTGGAGGCTGGCGGCCACCGCGGCATGTTCCTGACCGATGACCTTACGACGCAGATGGGGACCTTGGCATTGCTGCCACAGATCGTGTGTGCCGTGCGGGTGCCGGTGGTGGCGGCCGGCGGCATTGCCGATGCGGCGGGTGTGCGCGCGGCGCTGGCTCTGGGCGCAGCCGGCGTGCAGGTGGGCACCGCCTACCTGCTGTGCCCGGAGGCCAGCACCAGTGCGTTGCACCGTGCCGCCCTGCAGAGCGACGTGGCAGGTCACACGGCGCTGACCAATCTCTACACCGGCCGTCCCGCGCGCGGCATCATGACGCGCCTGATGCGCGAACAGGGGCCTTTGAGCCAACTGGCGCCGGCGTTCCCCTTGGCCACGAATGCGGTGGCGCCGCTGCGCGCCAAGGCAGAAGCGGCCGGCAGCGGCGACTTTTCGCCCCTGTGGGCCGGGCAAAACACCGGCGGCTGCCGGTCTGTGCCGGCCGCGCAGCTGACGCGCGACCTGGCGGGGCGCTGAAAAAGGCCAGCGCAAAAACGGCCGGCTTCGTATAATTGCTTTTTTCCGAGGAGCGTTGCGGCTCGCTGCGCCTGATGACCAGGCCAACGGGTTAGGCTCGGACCCCAGGGCGGATGCCCTGCTATCCAACTGCGCTCACCCACCGGTTTGCTGTGAGGTGAGTCTGTCTTCCTTTCGGTGACTCCGGTGGTGTTCTAACCGCTTTGCATTGGAGTTCACATGAGTGCCGTTCTCAAACCCAACCAGGATTACGTCGTTGCCGATCTGACGCTGGCCGACTGGGGCCGCAAGGAAATCAAGATCGCCGAAACCGAGATGCCCGGCCTGATGGCGATCCGCGAGGAATTCGCCAAGAGCCAGCCGCTCAAGGGCGCTCGCATCACCGGTTCGCTGCACATGACCATCCAGACCGCCGTGCTGGTGGAAACGCTGGAAGCCCTGGGCGCCCAGGTGCGCTGGGCCTCGTGCAACATCTTCTCGACCCAGGACCATGCCGCCGCCGCGCTGGTCGCCAAGGGCACGCCGGTGTTCGCCTACAAGGGCGAGTCGCTGAAGGACTACTGGGACTACACCCACCGCATCTTCGACTTTGGCCCCAAGGGCGCCAAGGACGAAGGCCCGAACATGATCCTGGACGACGGCGGTGACGCCACGCTGCTGATGCACCTCGGCAAGAACGCCGAGAAGGATCCGTCGGTCATTGCCAATCCGGGCAGCGAGGAAGAGCGCGAGCTGTTCGCCGCCATCAAGGCCAAGCTGGCCGAGGATCCGACCTGGTACAGCCGCAAGAGCGCCCAGATCATCGGCGTGACCGAAGAGACCACCACGGGTGTGCACCGCCTGAAGGAAATGAGCGCCAAGGGCACCCTGATGTTCCGCGCCATCAACGTCAAC
>CALRMF020000208.1:0-5428 GCA_943369035.1 Curvibacter sp. AEP1-3 | reverse complement strand
CCAAACTTCACTTCCTCGCCGTAGCCGACGGGGTTCCCGGCGGCGTCTGTCCGGCCTTCGCCGGCGCGCAGCGTGTAGTCTGCCTCCACCTCGGCGATCAGCTCGGTGTCAGCCAGGCGCACGCGGTCGCCGACGGTGGGGCCGAACATTTCGGCATAGGCGCGTCGTCCAATGGTTGCCATCACAGGACTCCCGCTGGGCCGTCCCAAGGGAGGCCGCGGCCCCCTCGGGGGGCAGTGAATACACGAAGTGATGAGCGTGGGGGGGTCATAGTCTTCCTTGAACAAGGCCACGAAAGCCGTAGACCCTTCGGTCACCGGCGTAGTCCACCAGCTCCACCGTGCGCTGCTGGCCGGGCTCGAAGCGCACCGCGGTGCCGCTGGCGATGTTGAGCCGCATGCCGCGTGCGGCCTCGCGGTCGAAGCCGAGCGCGGCATTGGTCTCGGCAAAGTGGTAGTGCGAGCCGACCTGGATGGGCCGGTCACCGGTGTTGCGCACCACCAGCGTCAGGGTGCGACGGCCGGGGTTGAGCACATGCTCGCCGTCGTCGATGAGGAATTCACCGGGAGTCATGCGGGCCTCCTGGGGGCTGTCACTTGCGGCCGTGCCAGATGGCGATCGCCAGCACCACACCGATGGCGACAAAACCCCACAGGTCGGTGGCGTGCCAGTGGCTGCCCTGCAGACCGTGGCCTTCATGGGCAAAAGTGCTTTTGATGCCCGCCAATAGGGCGCTAGAAGCTATGAATTTGATAGTGTTTGAGAGGGTGCGCGACATGTTGGCGTCCTGTTCGTGGGGGTCAAACAATGGGCTGGTGCACGGTGACGAGCTTGGTGCCGTCGGGGAAGGTGGCTTCGACCTGGATGTCCGGGATCATCTCGGCCACGCCGTCCATCACGTCGGCACGCGTGAGCAGGGCGCGGCCCTCGCTCATGAGCTGGGCCACGGTCTTGCCGTCACGGGCGCCTTCCATCACGGCGGCGCTGATGTAGGCCACGGCTTCCGGGTAGTTGAGCTTGAGGCCGCGCGCGCGGCGCCGCTCGGCCAGCAGCGCGGCGGTGAAGATCAGCAGCTTGTCTTTTTCGCGGGGAGTCAATTCCATATCGCTTCGCTTCAAACAGACCGCGCGGCCGCAAAGGGCGGCCGAACGTGGGGCTTCAGTTCCATGGCATGTGCGGCCAGTGATGCCATGCACCATGCAAATGCCGTGCCGTCACAGCGAGAGCCGCGACGCGCTGTTGTGGTGCGTAAAGCCGCGCCTGCACCAGCAACGCGCGTGAGCCCGGGTCGGCGCACCAGCATCAGGCGGCCAGCTGCTCATGGATGGCCTGCAGGGCATGCGGCAACTGCGCGGCACGTGCGACCACGCGGTAGCTGCGCCAGCCAAAGATGCGGCGTACATAGGCGTCGCCGCCGGCATCGACCACCAGGCCATGGCACTGCACGCCCAGGCGCCGCGCGGCCAGCACGGCGGCGCGGGCGTCTTCGGTCAGGTAACGGGCATCGAACACGTCCACGTCCGACGGCGCGCCGTCGGTCACCAGCACGATGGCCCGCGGGCCAACCGGCTCGGCCAGCAGGCAGCGCGTGGCATGGCGCAGCGCGGCGCCCATCCGCGTGGACCCGGCGGCGCGGGTGCCCAGGAGGCGCTGCGTGCGGGCGGCATCCAGCGGCACGCCGAAGTCCAGCAGCCGCAGGTACTGCACGGCAGCGCGGGTGTTGGAGGCAAAGCCGTGGATGGCAATGCGGTCCTGCCCGGCCTGTGCGGCCCGCGCCAGTAGCAGGGCGGCCTGCTGCTCGATGGCCAGCAAGGGCTGTGTGCTGCCGGCCGCCACGTCGCCGGTGGAGGCCGACAGGTCGAGCAGTACCAGCACACTGCAGCGCGGCGCCTCACTGCCGGGGCGCACAAACAGCCGCCCGTCCGGTTCCAGCGCCAGGCGCCGCTCCACCTGCACGTCGATGGCGGCGTCGAGATCGAGCTCTTCGCCTTCCCACTGCCGGCGCAGGCGCTGGTTGCGGTTCAGGCGGCGCCGGCTGCGCCACGGTGGGGCGGGCTCGGCCGCGAGCGGCGAGGCGGGCCGGGTTGCGACCGGGGGCACCACCTCGCGCACGGTGCACCAATCAGCCCGCTCGCGCTCCAGGCGGTAGTCCCATTCCGGGTAGAGGTGGCAGATACCGTCGTCGGGCCGCGCATCACCGTCGGCCGGTAGTGCATCAGCCGGTGAGGCGTCGGCGGGCGGTGGTGGCGCGGGTGTCTGCAATGCCTCGGTGGCGTGGTCGGCCGTGGCGCCGTACAGCCAGAGGTAGCTGTGGTCGTCGCGGTAGGCGGCCGGCACCACGCACTGCTGCGGGTCCAGCCGCACGCGCATCTGGCCCAGGTCATTGGCGAGGATGGAGGCCAGGCGCCGGAAGGCGGCGTGGTCCGCCAGGCCATGGTCGTGGCGGGTGGCGGCAAACAGCGTGCGGCCCTTGTGCACCCAGTGGTTGCCGTCGGCATAGCTGTCGTCGAGCAACGCGCGCCCCAGGCGGGCCAGCAGGCTGGGCACGTCCAGTCCGTGGGGGTCGTGCGCCGGCTGGGCCTGCAGGAACCAGCGACGCACGCCGGGCAGGCGCTGCATCAGCAGCGCTTCCACGCGTGCATCCTCGATCGCCGAGGCCACCGCCAGGCCCAGCGGCTTGAGTGTGCCCGCCGCCTGGGCCGGTGGCGAGTACAGCAGGTGCGCCGCTGCGTGGGCGACGGCAGCGCGCGCCAGCGTGGCTTGCTGCATCACTGCCGCTGGCAGCAGCAGGTGCGTGGCACTGAGCACGGCGCGCGGGGCCATGGACGGCGGCGGGGAGGTGCCGGCCAGCGTCTGCAGCGTGAGCGTGCGCCGGCTCAGGGCGCCGAGCAGCAGGCCCAGCGCGGCGAGGGTGGGTGGGTCGGCGTCGGCGCGGCCCATCGTGCTTCAGGGAAAGTGGGCATCGACGAGCTGGCGCAGCGCGGCCAGCAGGTCCGGGTCGTCGGTCAGCGCGCGCGTCAGCGTCATCTCGCAGCTGTCGCGCGGGGCCACCCCGTCGCGGATCAGGATGCCGGCGTAGATGAGCATGCGGGTGGAGATGCCTTCGTCCAGACCCTGCTGGCGCAGCGCGCGCGAGCCCTGCGCCACGCCGACCAGCTGCGCGGCCAGCGCGGCATCGATGCCGGCCTCGTGCGCCACGATCTCGGTTTCCACCGCGGCGTCGGGGTAGTCGAACTCCAGCGCGGCGAAGCGTTGGCGCGTGGAGGGTTTCATGTCCTTGCTGCGGCTCTGGTAGCCCGGGTTGTAGGAGACCACCAGCTGGAAGTCCGGGTGGGCGTGCACCAGCTCGCCCTTGCGGTCCAGCGGCAGCATGCGGCGCGCGTCGGTCAGCGGGTGGATGACCACTGTGGTGTCCTGGCGCGCCTCCACCACCTCGTCGAGGTAGCAGATGGCGCCATGGCGCGCCGCCAGCGTCAACGGCCCGTCATGCCAGCGCGTGCCGTCGGCGTCGAGCAGCCAGCGGCCCACGAGGTCGGCCGCCGTCATGTCCTCGTTGCAGGCCAGCGTCACCAGCGGGCGACCGAGCTTCCAGGCCATGTACTCGACGAAGCGCGTCTTGCCGCAGCCAGTCGGCCCCTTGAGGATGAGCGGCAGGCGGTGCGCGTAGGCGTGCTGGTACAGCGCCACCTCGCCGCCCGAGGGGCGGTAGTAGGGCGCTTCGGTGATGCGGTAGGCCGCGAGCGGATCGGGAATGGGGGCAGGAGCAGACACGGCGCAGCCTTGGGACAACAGGGGAAACGCCGGCCCGGGCGCCGGGCCGGCGCTGGCTCAGCGGTGGCTGGGGGCCTCGTTCGGAATGCCGTCGATCGGGCACTCGGCGGTGCCGACGGTGGCGCGCGTGAACGACTCGACCTGCTTGCGTGTGCCTTCGGGGTCGCTGATCCACTTGCCGTAGAACTCGTACGGGCAGGCGGCCACGCCCTCGGCCCCTTCGCCGGAGTTGATCTTGCCCGTGTAGCCGCGGTGCAGCAGCTTGAACAGGTGGTTCTCGCTCTGACCGTTCTTGCGGAAGTCGCGGATCAGGCTCTTGGACAGGGCCGCGTACTGCACGCCCATTTCCTCTTCGCCGCATTCGCCCAGCGTGCGGCCGTCAAAGCCGATGATGGCGCTGTGGCCGAAGTAGGAGTACACGCCGTCCCAGCCGGTGGCGTTGGCCACCGCCACGTAGCTGTTGTTGGCCCAGGCCATGGCCTTGGCCATCAGCACCTGCTGGTCTTTGGCCGGGTACATGTAGCCCTGGCAGCGCACGATGAGTTCGGCGCCCTTCATCGCGCAGTCGCGCCAGATCTCGGGGTAGTTGCCGTCGTCGCAGATGATGAGGCTGACCTTCAGGCCTTTGGGGCCGTCAGAGACATAGGTACAGTTGCCCGGGTACCAGCCCTCGATCGGCACCCAGGGCATGATCTTGCGGTACTTCTGCACGATCTCGCCCTGGTCGTTCATCAGGATCAGCGTGTTGTACGGCGCCTTGTTCGGGTGCTCCTCGTGGCGCTCACCGGTGAGCGAGAACACGCCCCACACCTTGGCCTTGCGGCAGGCCTCGGCAAAGATGGCGGTTTCCTCGCCCGGCACCGCGGCGGCGGTGTCGTACATCTCCTTGGCGTCGTACATGATGCCGTGGGTGCTGTACTCGGGAAAGATCACCAGGTCCATGCCGGGCAGGCCCTGCTTCATGCCGACCACCATGTCGGCGATCTTGCGTGCATTGGCCAGCACCTCGGCCTTGGTGTGCAGGCGCGGCATCTTGTAGTTGACGACGGCAACGCCGATGGTGTCGTTGCTGCTGGAAATATCGCCGTGGATCATGGTTGTTGACTCCGATTCATCGATACAAAAACAGGTGGCTGCACGCGCTGACCGTTTGCCATCCCCAACCGGGAAACGCCGTGGAACCAGCTTTGCCGGTCCACTGGCGTTGCCTCCTGCAAGGGGGGTGGCGCAGCGACACGCAGTGCGTGCAGCCTGGGGGTGAGCCCTTAGTGACTGATCATCCAGGGCCGCTTGCCCGCGAAGGCCTTGCTGCCGTCCGGCGCCCGCACCGTCGCGCTCCGTTTGGAAGAAGACCCCGAGCAGCACCCGCAGCCCGCCGGATGCCGCAAGCGGCCATAGTCGCCGTCACGCGAAGACCGCGGCGCGTGGCGGGCACGCTCGTTGGTCTCGTGCGCGGCGCGCGTCTCGCTGCTCAGGCAGGCCAGGCGCGGTGCGGCCACGAAGACGCGCGGCGAGGCGGTGCCGCAGTCCGGGCAGCTGCAGGGCTCGTCGCGCTGCGCCAGGCTGCGCAGCGCCTCGAAGCCGCCGCAGTCCGGACAGGCGTAGTCATAGGTGGGCATGCGGGGCTCCTGGGGCTTACTTCTTGTCGGGCGAGATC
>CALRMF020000207.1:0-5473 GCA_943369035.1 Curvibacter sp. AEP1-3 | reverse complement strand
GCGCCGCTACACCATGCACGCCGAAGGCTCGGTGCTGATCGAGTTCGGCAACACGCGCGTGCTCTGCACCGCCTCGGTGGAAGAGCGCGTGCCGCCGCACAAGCGCGGCAGCGGCGAGGGCTGGGTCACGGCCGAATACGGCATGCTGCCGCGCGCCACCCACACCCGCAGCGACCGCGAGGCCGCACGCGGCAAGCAGAGTGGCCGCACGCAGGAGATCCAGCGCCTGATCGGTCGCTCCCTGCGCGCGGTGTTCGACCTGACCAAGCTGGGCGAGCGCACCATCACGCTCGACTGCGATGTGCTGCAGGCCGACGGTGGCACGCGCACCGCGGCCGTCACCGGTGCCTTTGTGGCGGCGCAGGATGCAGTCAGCAAGCTGCTGGCCGCCGGCACCTTGAGCGAGTCGCCCATCACCGGCCACGTGGCGGCGGTGTCGGTCGGCATCGTGCAGGGCACGCCGCTGCTCGACCTGGAGTACGTGGAAGACGCCGCCTGCGACACCGACATGAACGTGGTGATGACCAGTGCCGGCCATTTCATCGAGGTGCAAGGCACGGCCGAAGGCGTGGCCTTCAGCCGCCAGGAGATGGACACGCTGCTCGAGCTGGCCGACCAGGGCATTGCCGAACTGATTCGGCTGCAGACGGAATCACTATCAAAATGATAGCAGTCTGCGATTATTAAATAAGGCACGGAGCACGATGTGATGCAGAAAATGGTATTGGCGTCCAACAACCAGGGCAAGCTGCGCGAGCTGCAGGCCATGCTGGCGCCGCTCGGTCTGGAGCTGGTGACACAGGGCGACCTCGGCATTCCCGAGGCCGAGGAGCCGCACCGCACGTTCGTCGAGAACGCACTGGCCAAGGCGCGTCATGCAGCACGCCTGA
The DNA here is from genome assembly GCA_943369035.1 of Curvibacter sp. AEP1-3. Taxonomy (GTDB): domain Bacteria; phylum Pseudomonadota; class Gammaproteobacteria; order Burkholderiales; family Burkholderiaceae_C; genus Hylemonella. The sequence goes on along the minus strand of CALRMF020000207.1, from coordinate 4,583 downwards.
GCGGCCTGCCGGCGCTGGCCGACGACGCCGGCCTGTGCGTGGATGCTTTCGACGGCCTGCCCGGCGTGGACACCGCTTATTACGCCACCCAGTTCGGTTACGCCAAGGGTGACGACAACAACGTCACCGCCCTGCTGGAGCAGATGCAGCGCATCGACAACCGGCGCGCGGCCATGGTCAGCACCCTGGTGGCATTGCGCTCGGCCGACGACCCGGAGCCGCTGATCGCCGTGGGCCGCGTCAGCGGCGAGATCGCGCGCGAGCGCCGCGGCAGCAACGGCTTTGGCTTCGACCCGGTGATGGTCATCCCCGAATTCGGCCAGACCTTCTCCGAATTGCCCACCGAGGTGAAGAACGCCCACAGCCACCGTGGCCGCGCGGCCAAGCAGATGGTGGAGTTGATCCGTCAGAACTGGCTCTGAGGCGATGCAAGACATTCAGCATTACCTGCGCCCCGGCACGTTGCAACTGAGCAGCCTGCCGCCGTTGTCGCTCTATGTGCACCTGCCCTGGTGCATCCGCAAGTGCCCGTACTGCGATTTCAACTCTCATGAAATGCGTCAGCAGGATCTACCCGAGCAGCGCTACATCGACGCGCTGCTAGCGGATCTGGACGCCGCGCTGCCGCTCGTCTGGGGCCGCAGTGTGGTCAGCATCTTCTTCGGTGGCGGCACGCCCAGCCTGTTCTCCCCTGAGGCGATCGAGCAGCTGATCTCGGCCCTGCGGGCACGCCTCAAGCTCTCGGCCGACTGCGAAATCACGCTGGAGGCCAACCCCGGCACCTTCGAGCGCGAGCGCTTCCGCGCCTTCCGGGCCGCCGGCGTCACGCGCCTGTCGGTCGGCGTGCAGAGCTTCCATGACGCGAATCTCCAGCGCATCGGCCGCGTGCATGACCGCGCCCAGGCGCTGGCAGCACTGGAGGAGGCGGCGCGCAGCTTCGACACCTTCAACCTCGACCTGATGTACGCGCTGCCGGGCCAGACGCTGGCCGAGCTGCGTCAGGACGTGGACCAGGCGCTGGCCTTTGCGCCGCCGCACCTCTCGATCTACCACCTGACCATCGAGCCCAACACCTACTTCGCCAAGCACCCGCCAAAGGTGCCGGAGGACGACGAGGCCTACGCCATGCTCGATCTGCTGACCGAGCGTACCGGCCAGGCCGGTCTGGAGCGTTATGAGGTCTCGGCCTATGCCAAGCCCGGCCACCACTGCCGCCACAACCTGAACTACTGGCAGTTCGGCGACTACCTCGGCATCGGTGCCGGCGCGCACAGCAAGCTCAGCTTTGCGCACCGCATCGTGCGCCAGGTGCGCACGCGCGAGCCGCGCCTGTACATGGAGCGCGCGCTGGCCGGCCAGGCCATGGCGCAGGAAGAAGAGGTCAAGCGCGCCGACCTGCCGTTCGAGTTCATGCTCAATGCGCTGCGCCTGCGCCAGGGCTTCGCGCTGGCCGAGTTCAGTGAGCGCACCGGCCTGGCGCTCACCGCCATCCAGCACGGGCTGGAAGAGGCCGAACGCAAGGGCTGGATCACGCGCGACCTGGCTCGCGTGCTGCCCACCGAGCGCGGCTTCGATTTCCTGAGCGACCTGCAGTCGCTGTTCCTGTCCGACTAGGTTGGCGAGTACACCGCTATATTGGGCGCATCACCACACGGAGGGGCGGCATGTTCTCGGTCTACGGCGTGACAGGGCGTGAATTCAAGGGCGCGATGGAAGAGCTGCGCCAGGTCGCCTCGGTGCGCGCCGCCGCTCGCACGCGTGCCATCGAGCCCATGCAGGAACATGTGCTGACCCAGCCGCCCGCCACGTCGGTGCCCGGCTCGGGGGGCCATGCCAGCACACCACGCAGCCCGCTGGCGGCCTACGCCAAGGCCGCGGCGCCGCAGGTACAGCGCCACCCGCTGAGCCGGGTGGCTGACGTCATGACCCGCGGCGTGATCACTGTGCCGGCTGACATGTCGGTGCTCGATGCCTGGCAACTGCTGTTCGCCCAGGGGCTGGGGCAGGCGCCGGTGGTCAACGCGCAGGGTGGGCTGGTGGGCCTGCTCACGCGCGCCGAGCTGCTGCAGCCCGAGCGGCTGCCGTCGCCCGACACCAGCGCGCTGGTCTGGCGCGCGCTGCTGGCGCAGCCGGTGGCCGAGGTCATGTGGACGCCCATCACGGCGGTGGATGAAGCGACTGACCTGCGTCGCGTGGCCCGTGTGCTGCTCGATACCCATCTGCCCGGCCTGCCGGTGGTCAATGAAACGGGTCACCTGACCGGCTTCGTCTCGCGCACCGACATCCTGCGTGCCGTGGTGCACGACCCGCCGCTGGATTTGTGGAGCTGAACCGCGACGGCGTGGATGCGCCGCGCTGAACTGAAAGGAATTGAGCTTGAACAACGATGCTGCCAACAATGCCTTGGGCCTGACGGTCTGGGCCGGTCTCCTCCTGGGTCTGGTGCTGGGCGGGGTGCTGCAGCGCAGCGCCTTCTGCGCCCGTGCGGCACTGGCCGATGCCTTTGAGGGCAAGGACCAGGCTCGCCTGCGTGCCTTTGTGCTGGCCATGGCCGTCACCCTGCTCGGCACGCAGGGCCTGGCCAGTGCGGGCCTGGTGGATCTTTCCGGCACGCCCTACCTGCGCGCCAGCGTGCCCCTGCTGGGGTTGGTGGTGGGTGGCGTGCTGTTCGGCGGCGGCATGATGTTCGCGGGCGGCTGCCCGGGCCGGCTGGTGGTGCGCGCCGCGCAGGGTCAGGGCGCAGCCCTGCTGACTTGGCTGGTGTTCGTGCTGGCCATCATGGCCAGCCTGGAAGGCGTGCTGGCCCCGGTGCGCGAGCGGCTGGCCGGCCCGGCGGTGCAGCTGCCGGCGGCCAGCCTGCCGGCGCTGCTGGGGGGCGTACCGGCCTGGGGGGTTACCGCCGGCCTGCTGGTGCTGGCGGCCCTCTACCTGCTGCGCGCGCCGCAGGGTTCGGCCTGGCGCGGCTGGCGTCAGCCGCTGGCCGGTGCCCTGGTGGGCGCCCTGGTAGCCCTGAGCTGGTACCTCAGCGTGGCGGGCGCGGATGAGTTCGACACGCCGGTGGCCACCGCGCTGGCTTTCGTGGCGCCGGCGCAGGACCTGCTGCGCTACCTCACCATGGAGCGGCTGGGCTTTGGCCTCAAGTTCGGTTCGGCCACCGTGCTCGGCACCTTCGTTGGCGCCTGGCTCAGTGCCGTGGTGGGTCGTCAGTTCGCCTGGACCTTGCCCAACGGGCCGCAGATGTTGCGCAACCTGGCGGGTGGCGTGCTGATGGCGCTGGGCGGCATCCTCGCCATGGGCTGCACCATCGGACAGGGCCTGGCTGGCTTTGCCACCCTGTCGGTCTCCAGCTTCATCGCCGTGGCCAGCATGGTGCTGGGGGCGTGGCTGGGGCAGCAGGTGCTGCGGCGGGTGGTGGGGGTGGCGTGAGAGACGCTCTGATTTACGGGTCAGTGGCGGCACTGGCCCTTTGGCGGAGGCGGTGAGATTCGAACTCACGGACGGTTGCCCGTCGCCGGTTTTCAAGACCGGTGCAATCGACCACTCTGCCACACCTCCGGGGTCGCTTATGCGAGTTGGGGATTCTACCTGCTAGGCCTCTTGCATCGCCTCACTCGCCGAGAAGACAGCGGCGGGTGAGCCGTCGGCCTTGGACAGGGTGCGCAGGCGCAGGGCGCCGGCTTCGCGCTGCGGCTCGCCGAGCGAGGGGCGCACGCTGGCCGGGCCGAAGCGGCTGCGCAGGGTCTGCACGATCTCTGTCAGCTTGTCCAGTTCCTGGATCTTGGCCGAGTAGCGTTGCAGCACCAGGTAGGCGGTTTCCACCAGCTTGGCGTTGAGCGTTTCCTCGCCGTGGATGATGAGGTCCTTCACGGCCGCCGTCGGGTCGCCGCGCATGCTCAGCGTCATGGCGTTCTCGGCGTACTTCAGAACGCGGGTGTTGCTCTGGCGGATGCGCTCGGCGTAGTCCGGGTACACCGCGGCCGAGCCCGCCAGCAGCTCGGCCAGCGAGCGGCTGGTGCAAAAGCGCATGCCCAGCGTGTCCACCACCTTGTCCACTTCGTCGAGCTGGATGGCCTTGTGGGCCAGCTGGCCCATCAGCGCCAGCAGGTTGGTGGCGGACTCGAAGTCGAAACTGGGCTCCTTCACCCGCGCCGCCATGTCGCGCACCGCCTCCACCGAGCGGGCGAACTGGCGGTCCAGGATGAGCAACAGGGCGTCGACGATGGCGGCCAGGCGGCGGTAGCGCGGGTTCTTGTCGTGGCGCTCCAGCAGCTTGTTGAAGTCTTCCTGGCAGTGCATCAGGCCCTTGCGGTCGCCGCTTTCCAGCCGTGCGAACGCCAGCAGCACCAGGGTCTGGGGGTCGAACATCTTGGACTCCAGCCCGGTGCGCGCCGTCTTGCCAAGGATCTTCTCCGCCTCCACGCGGTCGCCGCTGTAGTAGGTCATCATGCCCAGGTTCTGCAGCCGGGCGATGGAGTGCGGCGTCATGGTGCAAGCCATCTTGTAGGTGGCCAACGCCTTGTCGAAGCGGCCCAGCTCGAACTGCGCGCGGCCCAGCACGTCGTAGGCGTCGGCGTAGCTGGGCT
>CALRMF020000206.1:0-5504 GCA_943369035.1 Curvibacter sp. AEP1-3 | reverse complement strand
CGGCCTCGCGGCGCGAGGCCAGGCCCAGTTCCGCCATGCGCTTGTTCAGCCGCACCGTGCCGTTGGCGCCGTGCGCCGCGGTGTTGGTCTGGCCGGCCGGGATGGGCGCCTTGGGCGGCGGGGCAGCGCGGCGGAACTTGCCGACGGGTTTGGGTTCGGTCATGATTGCTATGGTTTTGGTAGCTTGATGCGCTTATTTTAAGCGGGCTTGAAGTCGATTTCTCATGCGAAAACGCAGGAGCGCAACGCCGGCAGGTCCAGCACGCGCAGGCCGCCGTACTCGACCCGGATCGTGCCCTGCGCCTCCAGCCGGGCCAGCGCTTCGTTGACGCGCTGGCGCGACAGGCCTACCAGGTAGGCCAGTTCCTGCTGCGTGATGCGCAGCACCTCGCCCACGCCGGGGTAGAGCACCGGGTTGAACAGGGCGGCCAAGCTGCGCGCCACGCGCAGGTCAGGGCTGTTCATGCGGTCGATCTCGCGCGCCGCGATGAACTGGCCCAGCCGCTCGTTGAGCTGGTTCATGACAAAGCGATTGAAACCGATCGAATGGTCGAGCAGTCGGTGGAAGGTCTCCACCGGCAGGCCGGCCACCAGGCTCTTGCGCAAGGTCTGCACGTTGTAGCGGTAGGCCTCGCGCTTGAGCACCGTGCCCTCGCCGAACCAGCCGCCGGGGGGCAGGCCGGCAAACGTGAGGGTCTGGCCATCGGCGTTCTCGCCGCTCATCTTGAGCAGGCCATCGACGACGCCGAACCAGTAGGTCACCGGGCGGCCCACGCGACAGATCAGGTCGCCGGGCTGCGCCTCGCTGATGCGCAGTGCGGCCACGGCAATGTCGCGCTCCTCGGCGGTGAGCAGCGCCAGCCACGGGATGCCGGCCAGCTCGGCGGGCGTGGGCGCGCGGCGGCGCTCGTGCAGGGAGGAATCGCGGGTCATGGAATGCGGTGTGACAAGGGAAACTACCACCTAGGGTCTACCCTGAATTGTCGTCGGAACGACAACATGACGTCAAACCGAAGCCTACTATTCGCCGCATGACGGTTGCAGCCCGGCCTGGGCTACCTACGGACAAACAAGGAATCGGGATGCAGACGACCTTTCCGCGACTTCTGCTCAAGCACGCTGCCGAGCGCCCGCAGGCGCCGGCCATGCGTGAAAAGGAGTACGGCATTTGGCAGACCTGGAGCTGGGCGCGCGCCGCTGAGGATGTGCGCCTCATGAGCTGCGGGCTGGCCGCCCTCGGCTTTCAGTCCGGGCAGAACCTGGCCATCATCGGCGACAACCGCCCCCACCTCTACCAAGCCTTCATCGCGGCGCAGAGCCTGCGTGGCGTACCGGTGCCGATGTACCAGGATGCCGTGGCCAGTGAGATGGCCTTTGTGTTGCAGGACGCCGAAATCCAGTTCGTCATCGCCGAGAACCAGGAGCAGGTCGACAAGCTGCTGGAGCTGCGGGAGACGGTGCCCGGCCTGCAACACATCATTTACGATGACCCGCGTGGCCTGCGCAACTACCGGCATGAGGGGTTGATCAGCATCGAGCGCCTGTTCGAGCTGGGGCGCGAGTACGAGCAGGCCCATCCGGACTTCTATGCGAAGTCGGTCGAGCAGGGGCAAGCTTCGGATGTGTCGGTGATCCTCTACACCTCGGGCACCACCGGCCGGCCCAAGGGCGTGTGCCAGACGCACGCCAGCTTCATCCAGGCGGCGCAGGGCGGCGTGGAGGTGGACGGCCTCAACCCGACGGACAACATCATTTCCTACCTGCCGCCGGCCTGGGTGGGCGACCACCTGTTCTCCATCGCCCAGTGGCTGGTGGCAGGTTTCACGATCAACTGCCCGGAGTCGACCGGCACGGTGAGCATCGACCTGCGCGAGATCGGGCCGAGCTACTACTTCGCGCCGCCGCGGGTGTTCGAGGGCATGCTGACTTCGGTCTCCATCCGCATGGAAGATGCGGCAGCGCCCAAGCGTTGGCTGTACCGCAAGTTCATGGACGTGGCGCGCCGCTGCGGCGCCGAGATCCTGGACGGCCATGCCGTGCCGTTCACCGACCGGCTGCTGTACGCGCTGGGCAATGTGCTGGTGTACGGGCCGCTGCGCAATGTGCTGGGCCTGAGCCGCATCCGGGTGGCCTATACGGCTGGCGCCGCCATCGGGCCGGACCTGTTCCGCTTCTACCGCTCGATCGGCATCAACCTCAAGCAGCTGTATGGCCAGACCGAGACCTGCGCCTATGTGTGCATCCAGAAGAACGGCCGCGTCAAGCTCAACAGCGTGGGCGAGGCGGCACCGGGCATCGAGATCAAGATTGCCGACAACGGCGAGGTGCTGGTCAAGGGTGTCTCGGTGCTCAAGGAATACTACAAGCGCCCCGATGCCACCGCCGAGGTGATGGACGCTGAAGGCTACTTCCATACCGGCGATGCCGGCGTGATCGACCACGACGGCCACCTGCACATCATCGACCGTGCCAAGGACGTGGGCAAGCTGGCCGCCGGCGCGATGTTTGCGCCCAACTACATCGAGAACAAGCTCAAGTTCTTCCCGCAGATCAAGGAAGCGGTGTGCTTCGGCCACGGCCGCAACGAGGTCTGCGCCTTCATCAACATCGACTTCGAAGCCGTGGGCAACTGGGCCGAGCGCCAGGCACTGCCCTACAGCGGCTATGTGGACCTGGCCGGCAAGCCGCAGGTGCTGGACATGGTGGCCGAGTGCGTGGCCAAGGTCAACGCCGACCTAGCGGCCGAAGAAGGCATGAGCGAAACGCAGATTGCCCGTTTCCTGGTGCTGCACAAGGAGCTGGACCCGGACGACGACGAGCTGACCCGTACCCGCAAGGTGCGGCGCGGCTTCATCGAGGACAAGTACGCGGTGCTGATTGATGCGCTCTACGGCGGGCGCAGCGAGCAGTTCATCGAAACGCAGGTGAAGTTCGAGGACGGCCGCACCGGCAAGGTCTCGGCCACCTTGCCCATCCGCGACGCGCAACGCTACCCGGCCGTGGCCGCAGCTGCCTGAAAGAAACAGTGCGATGAAAGAACGCAAGCTCGGCGACGTCATTCTCGACGTGCAGAACATCTCCCTGGCCTTCGGCGGCGTCAAGGCGCTGACCGACATCTCCTTCAATGTGCGCGAGCATGAGATTCGCTCCATCATCGGCCCCAACGGCGCCGGCAAGAGCTCCATGCTCAACTGCATCAACGGCGTCTACACGCCGCAGCACGGCACCATCACCTTCCGCGGCCAGACGTTTGACCACATGAACAGCCGGCAGGTGGCCGAGATGGGGGTGGCGCGCACTTTCCAGAACCTGGCGCTGTTCAAGGGCATGAGCGTGCTGGACAACATCATGTCCGGCCGCAACCTGAAGATCAAGAGCAACATCCTGCTGCAGGCGCTGCGCATCGGCCCGGCCGAGCGCGAGGAGATCCGCCACCGCGAATTCGTCGAACACATCATCGACTTCCTGGAAATCCAGGCCTACCGCAAGACGCCGGTGGGCCAGCTGCCCTACGGCCTGCAAAAGCGCGTGGACCTCGGTCGCGCCCTGGCCATGGAGCCGCAGGTGCTGCTGCTGGACGAGCCGATGGCCGGCATGAACGTGGAGGAGAAGCAGGACATGTGCCGCTTCATCTTGGACGTCAACGATGAATTCGGCACCACGGTGGTGCTGATCGAGCACGACATGGGTGTGGTGATGGATATCTCCGACCGGGTGGTGGTGCTCGACTACGGCAAAAAGATCGGCGATGGCGAACCGGACGAAGTGCGCAACAACGAAGACGTGATCCGTGCCTATCTGGGCACGAGTCACTGAGGAGACAGCTGGAAATGGCGTTCTTTCTTGAAACCCTGATTGGCGGCTTGATGGCCGGCATGCTGTATTCGCTGGTGGCGCTCGGCTTTGTGCTGATCTTCAAGGCCTCGGGCGTGTTCAACTTCGCGCAGGGCGCGATGGTGCTGTTCGCAGCCCTGGCCATGGCGCGCTTTGCTGAGTGGGTGCCGCGCTGGACCGGCATCGACAACCCGATCTTTGCCAATGTGGTGGCTTTCCTCCTGGCTGGTGCCTTGATGTTCGTCGTGGCCTGGCTGGTCGAGCGGCTGGTGCTGCGCCATCTGGTCAACCAGGAAGGTGCCACGTTACTGATGGCCACCTTGGGCATCACCTACTTCATGGAAGGCCTGGGCCAGACGCTGTTTGGCAGCGACATCTACAAGATCGACGTCGGTATGCCGAAAGACCCGGTTTTTGCACTGGAGTCGGTGTTCGAAGGCGGCATCCTGATCAACAAGGAAGACGTGATCGCGGCGGCGATTGCGGCTGCGCTGGTGGCGGCGCTCAGCGTGTTCTTCCAGAAGACCACCACTGGCCGGGCGCTGCGCGCGGTGGCGGACGACCACCAGGCCGCGCAATCGATCGGTATTCCGCTCAACCGCATCTGGGTCATCGTCTGGTGCGTGGCTGGTGTGGTGGCGCTGGTGTCCGGAATGATCTGGGGCTCTAAGCTCGGTGTGCAGTTCTCGCTCACCACGGTAGCGCTGCGCGCCTTGCCGGTGGTGATCCTGGGCGGGCTGACCTCGGTTCCGGGCGCCATCATCGGCGGCCTGATCATCGGCGTCGGCGAAAAGCTGTCCGAAGTGTTCCTGGGGCCGTATGTCGGCGGCGGCATTGAGATCTGGTTCGCCTATGTGCTGGCGCTGCTGTTCCTGCTGGTGCGGCCGCAAGGGTTGTTTGGTGAAAAGATCATCGACCGGGTATGAAATACACGGGCGATGATCTTTCAGTGCAGGCTAACTTGCGTAGCAAGTTAAGCGAAGCGTGCCGAAACTAAAAGATCGTTGAGATTCAAATATGTTCTACAGAGAAAACGGTCAATTCAAGACGTCCTATGTGGCGGACCAGCAGATTTTCCCGATTGCACAGGATCGGACGATCATCCTGTTGCTGCTGGCGGTGGCGTTCGTGGTGACGCCCCTGCTGGCGAGCGACTACACCTTCCGCGCCATCCTGATCCCGTTCCTGATCATGTCGCTGGCGGCGCTGGGCGTGAACGTACTGGTGGGCTATTGCGGGCAGATCTCTCTTGGCTCCGGAGCCTTTATGGCGGTGGGGGCCTACGGTGCCTACAACTTCTTCGTGCGTGTGCCGGATATGCCGCTGATTCCGGCCCTGATCTTGGGCGGCCTGTGCGCCACCTTCTTCGGCATTCTGTTCGGTCTGCCCAGCCTGCGCGTCAAAGGCCTGTACCTGGCAGTCGCCACGCTGGCGGCGCAGTTCTTCAGCGACTGGATGTTTCTGCGTATCAAGTGGCTGACGAACGACTCGCCCTCCGGCTCGGTGTCAGTGTCCTCGCTGCAGGTGTTCGGCCTGCCGATTGACAGCGCACAGAGTAAATACTGGTTCTGCTTGGTGATCCTTGTGGTGATGGCCTTGCTGACGAAGAACCTGGTGCGTGGTGCCATCGGCCGCGAGTGGATGGCCATCCGCGACATGGACGTGGCGGC
>CALRMF020000205.1:0-5505 GCA_943369035.1 Curvibacter sp. AEP1-3 | reverse complement strand
AATCGCTTCCTCGAGCAGGGTCTCGGCGGACTTGGCCATCTTGTCGAACAGCTTCTGGCCCGGCACCATGGCCAGCATCTCGGCCGCCACGGGCTCGCCGCTGACGATCATGTTCAGGGCCGGCTCCACGCCCAGGGCGCGCGGCAGGCGCTGCGTGCCACCAGCGCCCGGAATCAGGCCCAGCTTCACCTCCGGCAACGCCACCTTGCAACCGGGTACGGCAATACGGTAATGGCAGCCCAGCGGCAGCTCCAGGCCGCCGCCCATGGCAATGGTGTGCATGGCGGCCACCACAGGCTTGTCGGAGTTCTCGACGGCCAGGATCAGGCTCAGCAGGTTGGGCTCCTGCAAGGCCTTGGGCGTGCCGAACTCCTTGATGTCGGCCCCGCCCGAGAAGGCCTTGCCGGCGCCGGTGATGACAATGGCCTTGACTGCCGCGTCGGCGTTGGCCCGCTCCAGCCCACTGGCAACGGCCTGACGGGTTGCCAGACCGAGGCCATTGATGGGGGGATTGTTCAGCGTGATCACGGCCACGTCGCCGTGCACTTGGTATTCAGCGCTCATGCTTGCGTTCCTCGGGTTGAAAAATAGAACGGTCGTTCTTTTTTGATTGTAAGAGCTTAGTGCGGCGACGCCATGACGGCCTGTCGCAGCTGGGACAAACGAAGGTCAGGCGGCCTGCGGCCTAGACCTCCAGCCACTCCTTGCGGATGTAGGTGTCCTGGCGCAGCCCGTCGGGGGTGCCCTCGAACACGATGCAGCCATGCCCCATGACCAGGGCACGGTCGGAAATCGCCATGGCGATGGTGAGTTTCTGCTCGATCAGAAGCACCGAGATGCCGCGCTCCTTGAGCTTCTTCAGGTATTCGCCCACCAGCTCGACGATCTTGGGTGCCAGGCCCTCGGTGGGTTCGTCGATGATGATCAGGTCCGGGTCACCCATCAGCGTGCGGCACAGCGTCAGCATCTGCTGTTCACCACCTGACAGCACGCCGGCTTCGGTGTGCTGCCGTTCCTTCAGGCGCGGGAACATGGCATACATATCGTCCAGGCTCCAGCGGCCGTTCTTCCCGGCTCGTTTCTGACCGAGCTGCAGGTTCTGCTGCACGGTGAGCTTGGGGAAGATGTCGCGGTTCTCCGGCACGTAGCCGATGCCCAGATGGGCCACCTCGAAGGCCTTGCGGCCACGGATGTTCTGCCCCTTCCACTGGATCTGGCCTTCGCAGTCGACCAGGCCCATGATGGCCTTGGCGGTGGTGGAACGGCCCGAGCCGTTGCGCCCCAGCAAGGCGACGATCTCGCCCGGCTGCACCCCGAAATGCACGCCATGCAACACATGGCTCTTGCCGTAGAAGGCGTGCAGATTCTCAACTTTCAGGATGCTCATCAATGTCCTCCGGCCTGGGCATCGGCCACGGCCGAGCCGAGATAGGCCTCTTGCACCTTGGCATTGGCGCGCACGGCCTCGGGCGTGTCGAAGGCGATCACCTCGCCATAGACCACCACGGCGATCTTGTCGGCCAGGCCGAACACCACGCCCATGTCGTGTTCCACGGTCAGCAGCGTCTTGCCTTCGGTCACCTCACGAATCAGGTGAATGAAACGTGCGGTCTCGCTCTTGCTCATGCCGGCGGTCGGCTCGTCGAGCAGGATCACGCTGGCGCCGCCGGCAATGGTGATGCCGATCTCCAGCGCACGCTGCTCAGCGTAGGTCAGGTTCATGGCCAGCACGTCGCGCTTCTTCTCCAGGCGGATCATCTCGAGCAGCTGCTCGGTGCGATCGTTGGCATCTTCCAGGTCGGCCAGGAACTTGAAGAAGGTGTAGCGGTAGCCCAGGCTCCACAGCACCGCGCAGCGCAGGTTCTCGCATACGCTGAGCTTGGGGAAGATGTTGGTGATCTGGAAGCTGCGGCTCAGGCCCATGCGGTTGATCTCGTAGGGCTTCCTGCCGTCGATGCGCTGGCCATGCAGCAGCACTTCACCGCTGCTGGGGCCGAAGCGGCCGCTGATCAGGTTGAACAGCGTGGACTTGCCGGCGCCATTGGGGCCGATCACCGCCACCCGTTCGCCCGACTGCACCGCGAGATTGACGCCGCGGATGATCTCGGTCTTGCCGAAGCTCTTGCGCACGTCCTTGAGCTCCAGTGCATAGGTCGTGGCGTGGTTCACAGCGTCTCCCTCCGCTTGATTTCCTTCTCGATATCCTCCTGGATCACGCCCCAGTCATGCTGGTAGTGGCGGCGGCACAACTCGAACAGGCCCAAACCGGTCAGCAGCACGAATATGGCGCCGAACCAGTGGTCCAGGCTCTGGGTATTGAGGTCAATGCCGACGAAGCGCAGCGTGGGCCCCATCGCGGCGTTGAGTTGCAGGTGGTAGACCATCTCGATCATCACCGCTGCGCCCAGCAGCAGCACCAGGGCCGACACCGCCAGCCCGAGGTAGCTCACCCAGAGCTTGCGCAGGAAGCCGAAGCTGGCCACACGCAGGTTCATCATGATCAGGCTGGCGATTCCACCCGGCGCGTACATCACCATGAAGAGGAAGATCAGGCCCAGGTACAGCAGCCAGGCCTTGGTCAGCTCCGACAGCAGCACGGACGCCAGCACCATCAGCACGCCGCCGATGATGGGGCCGAAGAAGAAGGTCGCGCCACCCAGAAAGGTAAACAGCAGGTAGGCACCCGAGCGGTGCGCTCCCACCACCTCGGCGGTCACGATCTCGAACAGGATGCTGCCCAGGCCGCCGGCAATGCCGGCAAAGAAGCCGGAGATGATGAAGGCCAGGTAGCGTACCCGCTGCGTGTTGTAGCCGATGAACTCCACCCGTTCCGGGTTGTCGCGCACCGCGTTGAGGATGCGGCCCAGCGGCGTGCGCGTGAAAGCGAACATCAGCGCCACGCAGACGAAGGTGTAGACCGCGATCAGGTAGTAGACCTGGGTGGCGGGGCCGAAATTGATGCCGAAGAAGGGCTGACCGACCACCCGGTTGCCCGAGACGCCAGCCTCGCCACCGAAGAACTCGGAGAACATCAGCGACATGGCGAACACCAGCTCGGCCATGCCCAGCGTGATCATGGCAAAAGGCGTACCGGCCTTGCGTGTGGTAACAAAACCGAACAGCACAGCAAACGCGAGGCCGGCAAAGCCGCCGACGATGGGCAGCAGACTGACCGGGATCGGCAAGGTGCCCTTGCTCACCATGTTCAGCGCGTGGATGGCCATGTAGGAGCCCAGGCCTGAATAGACGGCATGGCCGAAACTGAGCATGCCGCCCTGCCCCAGCAGCATGTTGTAGGACAGGCAGGCGATGATGGCAATGCCCATCTGCGACAGCATGGTCACCGACAGGCTGCTGGTAAACACCTTGGGCGCGAAAAACAGGATCAGCGCAAAGAAGCCCCAGACGATCCAGCGTCCGACGTTATAGGGTTTGAATTCGTAGTACTGCTTGGCCATGGTGTTACTCGTCTCTCGTACCCAGCAAACCCTTGGGCCGGAAGATCAGGATCAGGACCAGGAACAGATACGGCAGGATGGGAGCTACCTGCGACAAGGTGAGCTTGACGACCGAGTTGACCTTTGCCGCCTCACTAAGCTCGATGCCCAGCTGCTGTGCCAGCGTGATGAAGGAGTAGTCCACCGCCACCGCAAAGGTCTGGATCACGCCGATCAGCACTGACGCCAGGAAAGCGCCGGAGAGCGACCCCAGGCCGCCGACCACCACCACGACGAAGATCACGGAGCCGACCGTGGCCGCCATGGCAGGCTCGGTGACGAAGGTACTGCCACCAATCACGCCGCCCAGGCCGGCCAGCGCGGCGCCGGCACCGAACACCAGCATGAAGACACGCGGCACGTTGTGGCCCAGGGCCTCGGCCATTTCGGGATGCGTCAGCGCGGCCTGGATCACCAGGCCGATGCGGCTGCGCGTCAGCATCAGCCACAAGGCGATCAGCATGCAGACCGCCACCAGCATCATGAAGCCGCGGGTGGCCGGGAACGGCGAGCAGACCACGCGCACGGCGGTATCGGCTGCCTGGCACAGTTCGGCCGGCGCTGCGCCCCACACCAGGCTCAGGCCCTGCAGGGAATGGTGGATCAAGGTGAACATCGGCCCCTGCAGCAGCTCGGGCGGGCGGAACTCCACCGCCGTGCGGCCCCAGACCAGCTGCACCAACTCCAGGATGATGTAGGACAGGCCGAAGGTGATCAGCAGTTCCGGCACGTGGCCGTACTTGTGCACCTTGCGCAGGGCCAGGCGCTCGAACACGCCGCCCAGCACGCCAACCACCAGCGGTGCCAGCACCAGACCGGGCCAGAAGCCGACCAGTTGGGCAATCGAGTAGCCGATGTAGGCACCCAGCATGTAGAAACTGGCATGGGCGAAATTGAGCACGCCCATCATGCTGAAAATCAGCGTGAGGCCGGAACTGAGCATGAACAGCAGCAGTCCGTAGCTCAGGCCGTTGAGCATGGAGATGATGAAGAATTCCATCTGGAGAAGTCGGTACGCTCTGTGGCGACGTTCATGAAACCGCGTAGACACCGCGGAACCGGCTATGCCGGGCCGCTGGTGTCGCCCCCTGCAAGGGGGGTGGCGTAGCGCACATCGTGCGCGTAGCCTGGGGGTGATGGTGGATTACGGGCGCTTCATCTGGCAGCTGGTGGGCGTGCTGGCGATGTAGGCCGGGAACTCCTTCACCAGGGCCAGCGTCATGCCAGTGTTCTCCACGCTGTAGGGGAACTTCTTGTCGGCCTTCTGCCAGACCGTCAGGTACAGGGGCTGCTGCAGCTGGTGGTCGGTCTTGCGCATCTCCACTTCGCCGTTGTAGCTCTTGAACTTCATACCTTCCAGCGCCGCGGCAACCTTGACCGGGTCGGTCGACTTGGCCTTGGCCATGGCTTCGCTCAACGCGGTGTAGATGTGAATGATGGAGCCGGTGTAGAAATCGTCCTTCATCTTCTCCTTGTACTCGGCCTGCCACTGGCCCATCTGGCCGCCCATGTTGTAGTGGTTGTAGGAGACCTGGAACACGCGGCCGGCACCGCCCTGACCCAGGGCCGTGGGCGTGCCGGTCACACCAGCGTAGTAGGTGTAGAACTTGCCGGTGTAGCCACCTTCGTTGGCAGCCTTGATCAGCAGTGCCAGGTCGGAGCCCCAGTTGCCGGTGATCACGGTGTCGGCGCCAGCGGCCTTGACCTTGGCAATGTAGGGCGAGAAATCGCGCACCTGGGCCAGTGGCGTCAGGTCTTCGCCCACCACCTTGACGTCGGGGCGCTTCTGGGCCAGCAGCTCCTTGGCGTACTTGGCGACCTGGTGACCGTGCGAGTAGTTCTGGTTCAGCAGGTAGACCTTCTGGACGCTCTTGTCGTCCTTCATGAAGGTGGTCAGGGCCTCCATCTTCATGGAGGTATCGGCATCGAAGCGGAAGTGCCAGTAGTTGCACTTGCTGTTGGTAAAGTCGGGATCGATCGCCGAGTGGTTGAGGAACAGGATTTCCTT
>CALRMF020000204.1:0-5514 GCA_943369035.1 Curvibacter sp. AEP1-3 | reverse complement strand
CCTATGTATTCAGCCAGGGATGACCCTTACGGGCCGGGTTTCCCCATTCGGACATCTGCGGATCAAAGCTTCATTGCCAGCTCCCCGCAGCTTTTCGCAGGCTTGCACGTCCTTCATCGCCTGTGATCGCCAAGGCATCCACCACATGCACTTATTCACTTGACCCTATAACGCTGTGCTCGACTTGCGTCTCACACCGCACTACAGGATAGTTCTCAAGCGCTCGCGCTATCTATCCCACCGCTGGTTCAAAGAGGTGGGACGATGCAATCACTACCCATGAGATGCCGACGCGGTTGAAACGCCGACATCCCTTTACTTCTTCCAAATTTTTAAAGATCAAACTTCGCACCCTTGCGGGTGAGGTCTGGGCAGCATTTCTGCACCCCACGCCTCACACTCAAAGCTACGGCAACAAGAACAACCGACGTCCCATCAAAGGAAGTGGTGGAGGATGACGGGATCGAACCGACGACCCCCTGCTTGCAAAGCAGGTGCTCTCCCAGCTGAGCTAATCCCCCAAAGACTGCACTTACTCATGCAGGCAATCTGGTGGGTCTGGTTGGGTTCGAACCAACGACCCCCGCCTTATCAAGACGGTGCTCTAACCAGCTGAGCTACAGACCCGGTCCTTCCAGGGTCGGGTGCTCAACGCGGACTCATCATCGCTGACTCGTCCGAGCTCCTTGCCCTTGTTGCTTCTTTAACAGCCGATAGGTTGTGGACACGACCTGATTGTGACTCTAGAAAGGAGGTGATCCAGCCGCACCTTCCGATACGGCTACCTTGTTACGACTTCACCCCAGTCATGAATCTCACCGTGGCGACCGCCCCCCTTACGGTTAGGCTAGCCTCTTCTGGTGAAACCCACTCCCATGGTGTGACGGGCGGTGTGTACAAGACCCGGGAACGTATTCACCGCGGCATGCTGATCCGCGATTACTAGCGATTCCGACTTCACGCAGTCGAGTTGCAGACTGCGATCCGGACTACGATCGGCTTTCTGGGATTGGCTCCACCTCGCGGCTTGGCAACCCTCTGTACCGACCATTGTATGACGTGTGAAGCCCTACCCATAAGGGCCATGAGGACTTGACGTCATCCCCACCTTCCTCCGGTTTGTCACCGGCAGTCTCATTAGAGTGCTCTTGCGTAGCAACTAATGACAAGGGTTGCGCTCGTTGCGGGACTTAACCCAACATCTCACGACACGAGCTGACGACAGCCATGCAGCACCTGTGTTACGGCTCTCTTTCGAGCACCCCCACCTCTCAGCAGGGTTCCGTACATGTCAAGGGTAGGTAAGGTTTTTCGCGTTGCATCGAATTAATCCACATCATCCACCGCTTGTGCGGGTCCCCGTCAATTCCTTTGAGTTTTAATCTTGCGACCGTACTCCCCAGGCGGTCGACTTCACGCGTTAGCTGCGGTACTCAATGAGTCTCCTCACCGAACACCTAGTCGACATCGTTTAGGGCGTGGACTACCAGGGTATCTAATCCTGTTTGCTCCCCACGCTTTCGTGCATGAGCGTCAGTATTGGCCCAGGGGGCTGCCTTCGCCATCGGTGTTCCTCCACATCTCTACGCATTTCACTGCTACACGTGGAATTCCACCCCCCTCTGCCATACTCTAGTCGTGCAGTCACAAGCGCAGTTCCCAGGTTAAGCCCGGGGATTTCACACCTGTCTTACACAACCGCCTGCGCACGCTTTACGCCCAGTAATTCCGATTAACGCTCGCACCCTACGTATTACCGCGGCTGCTGGCACGTAGTTAGCCGGTGCTTCTTCTTCAGGTACCGTCATTAGCGAGCTATGTTAGAGCTCGCCGTTTCGTTCCTGCCGAAAGAGCTTTACAACCCGAAGGCCTTCTTCACTCACGCGGAATGGCTGGATCAGGGTTGCCCCCATTGTCCAAAATTCCCCACTGCTGCCTCCCGTAGGAGTCTGGGCCGTGTCTCAGTCCCAGTGTGGCTGATCATCCTCTCAGACCAGCTACAGATCGTTGCCTTGGTAGGCCTTTACCCCACCAACTAGCTAATCTGACATCGGCCACTCCAATCGCGCGAGGTCTTGCGATCCCCCGCTTTCTCCCTCAGGACGTATGCGGTATTAGCACTTCTTTCGAAGTGTTATCCCCCACGACTGGGCATGTTCCGATGTATTACTCACCCGTTCGCCGCTCGCCGCCAGTCCGAAGACCGCGCTGCCGCTCGACTTGCATGTGTAAAGCATTCCGCCAGCGTTCAATCTGAGCCAGGATCAAACTCTTCAGTTTAATTCCCAAAACTCGTCAGAATTCACAGGTATAAGCTTTCGCTTAAAACCTTTGATTCGTATGAGCACTTCAATTTAGTTGTCATGCGATCAACCACCACCCCAGGAACCCCTGAAACGACAGCTGCTCGCCGTTACAACCACGCCGTGCCCACACCTATCGGCTGTTTGTTTTGTTAAAGAACGTTCGCTGCTGAGCAACGAGAGGTGCGCATTCTACGGATAATTTCGAGGTGGTCAACACTTTCGCCAAAGATTTTTTAAGTTTTTTTGGCGCACCTCTTTCATGCGGCTACGGGAAAGTACAATTGAATAAAAACATCCCGAAAAATCAAGCCCGAGATGTGCGCGTCTCAGCGCACGACGAGGCGAGAAAATTTTCGCTTGCCCACCTGCGCCACGACCGTTGTGCCTGCCGCGAGCACGAGTCCGCGGTCGGAAACCTTGTCGCCATCGAGCCGGACCCCGCCCTGATCGATCATGCGCAAGGCCTCGGAGGTGGTGGCGGTGAGCCCGGCCGCCTTCAACGCCTGTGCGATGCCGATACCTGCACCCGCACTTTCGAGCACCACCTCCTCGAGGTCTTCGGGGATGCCACCCTGACGGAAACGCGATTCGAAGTCGACCAGCGCTGCCGCCGCTGCCGCCGCGCCATGAAAACGGCCGACGAGTTCCTGCGCCAGCATCACTTTCACGTCCCGCGGATTGCGCCCCGCGGAGACTTCAGCACGCAGGCCCGCGATCTCGTCGAGACCGCGGAAGGACAGCAGTTCGTAGTAACGCCACATCAGTTCGTCGGACACCGACATGACCTTGCCGAAGATTTCGTTCGGCGGCTCGGACACGCCAATGTAGTTGCCCAGTGACTTCGACATCTTGTTGACGCCATCCAGCCCCTCCAGCAGCGGCATCATCAGCACGACCTGTTGCGCCTGGCCGTACTGCTTCTGCAGTTCGCGCCCCATCAGCAGATTGAAGCGCTGATCCGTGCCGCCGAGCTCGACATCCGCCTTCAGCGCAACCGAGTCGTAGCCCTGGCACAAGGGATAGAGGAATTCGTGGATGGCGATTGGTTGGTTGCCGGCGTAGCGCTTGGCGAAATCGTCGCGCTCGAGCATGCGGGCAACCGTGTGCCGCGACGCCAGCCGGATCATGCCGTCGGCGCCGAGCTGATTCATCCAGGTCGAGTTGAACACGACCTCCATGCGGGACGGGTCGAGGATCTTGCCCACCTGTTCGCGGTAGGTTTCCGCGTTCTGCAGCACCTGTTCCGGCGACAGCGGCGGGCGGGTCACGTTCTTGCCCGACGGATCGCCGATGGCGCCTGTAAAGTCGCCAATCAGGAACAGAATCTGGTGACCGAGGTCCTGGAAGTGCTTCAGCTTGTTCAGCAGCACGGTGTGACCGAGGTGCAGGTCCGGTGCGGTAGGATCGAACCCCGCCTTGATGCGAAGCGGTCGCCCCGACTTGAGTTTCTCGACCAGATCCGCTTCGGGGAGCAGTTCTTCGACCCCCCGCTTGATCAACGCCAACGCCTGTTCCACTTCAACCATGACCGAACCCCGAATACACGCGCCTCGCGCAGGCAGTTGCCACGCGACGACCGACAAAGCGCTCGATGTTAGCGCAAGCGGGTCGGCGGACAGAAGGATGAGCCGATGAGCGCGCTGTACATCGGGCTGATGTCGGGCACCAGTCTGGACGGGGTGGATGCGGTGCTTGCGGACCTGGCCTCCCCGCGACCGCAGGTGGCGGGACATACGCACCGGGCCTTTACAACCGCCTTGCGGGAAAAACTGCAGGCGCTCTGCTCAAGCGGCGACGACGAAATACACCGGTCGCAGACCGCGGCGATCGAATTGGCGCACGTCTATGCAGGGCTGGTCCGCACACTGCTGAACCAGACAGGCGTTGCGGCTGCTTCAATCAAGGCCATAGGCTGCCACGGACAGACCGTCCGCCACATGCCCGCTCACGGCTACACCGTTCAGCTGAACGCACCGGCCATCCTCGCCGAGGAGACGGGTATTTGCGTGGTGTCGGATTTCCGCGCGCGCGACCTGGCCGCCGGCGGACAGGGCGCGCCTCTCGTCCCTGCGTTCCACGCGAGCCTGTTCGGATCAACGGACCGGGCGCGCGCAGTGCTGAACCTGGGCGGAATGGCGAATCTGACGCTACTGGAATCCGCCCGGCCCGTGCGCGGTTTCGACTGCGGCCCTGCGAACGTGCTGATGGACGCCTGGATCGCGCATCGTCGCGGCCTTGACTACGACAGGGACGGCGCCTGGGCGGCGAGCGGCCAGGTCGACGCGGCATTGCTTGCGAGACTGCTTGCGCACCCCTTCTTCGCCGCGCCGCCGCCGAAAAGTTGCGGGCGCGAGCAATTCAATCTTGAGTGGCTGCTCGGACTGCTGCCGGAGCACATCCGCGACGAGGACGTCCAGGCCACGCTGGCGGAACTGACCGCACAGTCGGTAGCCGACGCGCTGAACACCGCGGGTTTTCGCCCGGACGATGTCGCGGTGTGCGGCGGGGGCGCGTTCAATCGTCACCTGCTGCAGCGGCTCGCCTTACACGTCGGGTGCCCTGTGCGGAGCACGGCCGATGAAGGGGTACCACCCGAGCAGGTGGAGGCGCTGGCATTCGCGTGGCTGGCGCAGCGCACGCTGACCCGCGAGGCGGGCAACCTGCCGGAGGTGACCGGGGCACGCGGCCAGCGCGTGCTCGGCGCGATCTGGCCCGCCTGAGGCAGCGGTCGATCAGACCGAAAAAGACGATCCGCAGCCGCAGGTCGAGGTCGCGTTCGGGTTCTTGATCACGAACTGCGCACCTTCGAGGCCTTCGCTGTAGTCGATCTCCGCGCCGACGAGATACTGGTAGCTCATCGGGTCGATCAGCAGCGTCACGCCATTCTTCTCGAGCGCGGTGTCGTCCTCGTTGGTCACTTCGTCAAAAGTGAATCCGTACTGGAAGCCGGAACAGCCACCACCGGAGACGAAAACACGCAGCTTCAGATCCGGGTTGCCCTCTTCGAGGATCAGTTCCTTAACCTTGTTGGCTGCGCTTTCGGAAAAGACCAGCGGAAGGGGCATTTCAGTCACTGCATTCATGAGTATGTACTCCTGGTTGACGCTTCGCCGGCATCAGCTTCCGCTGGCCAGCTTCAATTCGACCGCGCGCGGCGCAGTCTCCTGATGTTCGAGTTGCCCCTTGACGATGGCGCCGAGGTGCACCT
>CALRMF020000203.1:0-5518 GCA_943369035.1 Curvibacter sp. AEP1-3 | reverse complement strand
CCATCCCGGAATTCGAAGCAAACGCCACCAGCGGCATCAAGGTTTCAAACACCTCCCATCTCGGTCAGACGCTGGTCCTCTACTTCTACCCCAAGGACAACACGCCGGGTTGCACCACGGAAGCCATGCAGTTCCGTGACAAGTACAAGGACTTCGTGAAGGCCGGCGCCACCGTGTTCGGCGTCTCGCGCGACAACATGAAGTCCCACGACGAGTTCAAGGCCAAGCTGGAGCTGCCCTTCGAACTGATCGCCGACACCGAAGAGAAGATGTGCCACATGTTCGGCGTGGTCAAGAACAAGATCATGTACGGCAAGAAGGTCAAGGGCATCGAGCGCAGCACCTTCCTGATCGGTCCCGATGGCATCCTCAAGCATGAATGGCGTGGCCTGAAGGTGCCGGGCCATGTGGACGAGGTACTCAAGGCCGTCAAGGCACTGAAGAAGGCCGAGAAGGCGGCCGCCGCAGCCGCCGCCTGAGTTTTCTGGGGCTGATGCTTTGCAGCAACAGCCATTCCACCGTCGCATGGCTCGTGCATAATGGTTTCATGCCGTTGAGTTCAGCGACTGCGTCACCCGAGAAAAGCCGCCCAGCTTTGCCAGGCGGCTTTTTTGCTTTTCCGGCGGCATCCGGTAACTTTTTTGCGAGCCTGACCCCCCATGCCCCTGCCTCCCGCCCCCACCAAGCGTGCAGCCCTGCTGTCCCCAGACGCCTTTGACGCCCCGGCCCGCAGCAAGCCCCGGACATCGCGCGGCACCGCCGCCGCCTTCGATACCCCACCCACTACAACGGCGCCCCAGGCGCGCGACCTGTTCGAGCACGGCGGTGGCGCCATGGCGGAGGCAGCGCCCGGCGTGACGGCACGCAAGACCCGGGGCGGCAGCACCAAACCCTCCCGCAGCAAGGCGGCCGAGACCCCGGTCATCGCCCCGTCCCTGCCCGAGAGCACGACCCGGCCGAAAAAGGCCAAGCCTGGCGGCCCGACCAAGCTGTTCGTGCTCGACACCAATGTGCTCATGCACGACCCGACCTGCCTGTTCCGCTTCGAAGAGCACGACATCTTCCTGCCCATGATCGTGCTGGAGGAACTCGACGGCCACAAGAAGGGCATGACCGAGGTGGCGCGCAACGCCCGCCAGACCAGCCGCCTGCTCGACGCCTTGGCGGATGCGCAAGGTGCGGACATCGCCGCCGGCCTCAAGCTCGACAGCACCGGCCACCGCGAGGCCGGCGGCAAGCTGTTCTTCCAGACCCAACCACTGAACTACACCCTGCCCACCAGCCTGCCACAGGGCAAGGCGGACAACCAGATCCTAGGCGTGGTGGAAGCGCTGCGCCAGCAGTACGCGCCGCGCGAGGTGGTCCTGGTGTCCAAGGACATCAACATGCGCGTCAAGGCGCGCGCCCTGGGCTTGGCGACCGACGATTACCAGAACGACAAGACGCTGGGTGACGACGAGTTGCTTTACGCCGGCTCGCTGGCGCTGCCGGCTGACTTCTGGACCACGCACGGCCAGACGGTGGAGAGCTGGCAACAGGGCCAGCACACCTACTACCGTATCACCGGGCCGATCGTGCCCAGCCTGCTGATCAACCAGTTCGTCTACTTCGAGGCGCCGGGCGAGCCCAGCCTGTACGCCCGGGTGTCGGAGATCCGCGGCAAGACGGCCGTGCTCAAGACGCTGAAGGACTACACCCACCTGAAGAACGCCGTCTGGGGCGTGACGGCGCGCAACCGCGAGCAGAACTTCGCCATGAACCTGCTGATGGACCCGGAGGTGGACTTCGTCACCCTGACCGGCACCGCCGGCACCGGCAAGACGCTGATGGCGCTGGCCTCGGGCCTGACGCAGGTGCTGGACGACCGCCGCTACACCGAGATCATCGTCACCCGCGCCACCGTGAGCGTGGGCGAGGACATCGGTTTCCTGCCCGGCACCGAGGAAGAGAAGATGGGCCCCTGGATGGGTGCGCTGGACGACAACCTGGAGGTGCTGTCCAAGACCGACACCGGCGCCGGCGAATGGGGCCGCGCGGCCACCAGCGAGCTGATCCGCAGCCGCATCAAGATCAAAAGCATGAACTTCATGCGCGGCCGCACCTTCATGAACAAGTACGTCATCATCGACGAGGCGCAGAACCTGACGCCCAAGCAGATGAAGACGCTGATCACGCGCGCCGGCCCCGGCACCAAGATCATCTGCATGGGCAACTTGGCGCAGATCGACACCCCCTACCTGACCGAGGGCTCCTCCGGCCTGACCTTCGCCGTGGACAAGTTCAAGGGCTGGCCGCACGGCGGCCACATCACCTTGGCGCGCGGCGAGCGCTCGCGGCTGGCTGACTTCGCCTCCGAAGTGCTATAGGAACAATAGCTATCGACGCAATAAAAACGGGGCCTAGGCCCCGTTTTTATTTAGAAATCACCACTGCCGTAGCCGGCTGCCAGGTTCTCGAAGCGCGTCAGCGGCTTCAGGAAGGCCAGCTTCACGGTGCCGGTCGGGCCGTTACGCTGCTTGGCGATGATGATCTCTGCCACCCCGGGCTCTTTGCAAGCATCCTTGGTGTAGTACTCGTCGCGGTAGATGAACATGATGATGTCCGCGTCCTGCTCGATGGCGCCGGATTCGCGCAGGTCACTCATCATGGGGCGCTTGTCGGGGCGCTGCTCCACGCTACGGTTGAGCTGTGACAGCGCGATCACCGGGCAACCCAGCTCCTTGGCCAGCATCTTCAGGCCACGCGAGATCTCGCCCAGTTCGGTGGCGCGGTTCTCGTTGTCGCCGCTCGAGCCGCTCATGAGCTGCAGGTAGTCGACCACGATCAAGCCGAGCTTGCCGCACTGACGTGCCAGCCGGCGCGCATTCGCGCGTAGCTCACTGGCGGTCAGGCCAGCGGTCTCGTCGATGTGCAGCGAGATGTTGCGCAGCTTCTCGATGGCCTCGGTGAGGCGCGGCCATTCCTCGTCCGTCAGCTTGCCGGTGCGCAGGTGGCCCTGGTCGATGCGACCGATCGAGCCGACGATACGCACCGCCAACTGGGCGGCCCCCATTTCCATCGAGAACACCGCCACCGGCAGGCCCTCGTTGAGCGCCACGTGCTCGGCGATATTGATGGCGAAGGCTGTCTTGCCCATGGACGGACGCGCCGCCAGCACGATCATGTCACCCGGCTGCAGCCCGGCGGTCATGCGGTCTAGGTCGTAGAAGCCGGTGGGCACGCCAGTGATGTCGTTCGGGTTGTCCGCCATCTCCTGCACACGGTCCAGCAGGTCCACCACCAGCGAATCCATGGCCTGGAAGCCGCGCTTCATGCGCGAGCCTTCCTCGCCAATGTTGAAGATCTTCTGCTCCGACTCGTCCAGAATCTGCGCCACCGGCCGCCCCTGCGGGTTGAAGGCGTTGGTGGCGATCTCGTCACTGGCCGCCACCAGCTTGCGCAGGATGGCGCGCTCGCGCACGATCTCCGCGTAGCGGCGGATGTTGCCGGCGCTGGGCACGTACTGCGCCAACGAGTTCAGGTAGGCCAGGCCGCCCACCTCCTCCGCCTTGCCCTGGCTCTGCAGCTGCTCGAACACGGTGATGACGTCGGCCGGCTTGCTGCCGTTGATCAGGGCCGCCATGGCGGCGTAGATCAGCCGGTGCTCATAGCGGTAGAAATCGCCATCGGCCAGCAGGTCGTTGACGCGGTCCCAGGCACCGTTGTCGAGCAGCAGGCCACCGAGCACACTGGACTCGGCTTCGATGGAGTGCGGCGGCACGCGCAGTTGCGCCACCTGGCGGTCGGCACCGTAGTCTTCGTCTACGGGGGTCAATACGGCGGACATGAATGGTGTTTTCCTTGTAACCCGTAATGCTACGCCTTGGCTACGCGAGCGTCGAGGAACATGCTGGGGACAACTGCCCCCCAGCCTGTGGGTAATCTGTGTAATTCCATGTATGGGCGTGGCGGCCCACGGCAAACAAAAAGCCGCCAGAGACCAGCCCTGGCGGCTTTTGCGCGAAAGCGAAGGTCGCTTAGGCGGTCTCGCCGTATACGGAGATGTTGATGTCGACCACCACGTCGGTGTGCAGCGCCACGCTCACGGTGCTGTCGCCGATCGTCTTGATCGGGCCGTTGGGCATGCGCACCTGGGCCTTGCTCACCTTGTAGCCGGTCTTGGCCAGCTCTTCGGCGATGTCGAAGTTGGTGACGGAACCGAACAGACGACCGTCCACGCCGGCCTTCTGGGTCAGCTTCAGGGTGGTACCGGCCAGCTTCTCGCCCAGGGCTTGGGCTTCGGCCAGCTTGGCAGCGGCTGCCTTTTCCAGTTCGGCGCGACGGGCTTCGAACTCGGCCTTGGCCGCTTCGGTGGCACGGCGGGCGCGGCCCGACGGGATCAGGAAGTTACGGGCATAGCCGTCCTTCACCTTGACGATCTCGCCCAGGTTGCCCAGGTTCACGACCTTCTCGAGCAGGATGATTTGCATGGTCGTACTCCTTAGATCTTGTGCTGGTCGCTGTACGGCAGCAGCGCGAGGAAACGCGCGCGCTTGATAGCGGTGTTGAGCTGGCGCTGGTAGATGGCGCGGGTGCCGGTCAGACGGGCCGGGATGATCTTGCCGTTCTCGGCGATGAAATCACGCAGCGTGTCGATGTCCTTGTAGTCGATCTCTTCGACGCCGGCAACGGTGAAGCGGCAGAAGCGCTTGCGCTTGAACAGCAGCGACTGGGTGTTGCGCTTCGGACGCTTGTCTTTGTTGAATTTCTTGAACGTGGCCATGGGGCCTCCTGTTTAATCTTGACTGAACTCTTGGATGTGGAACACCAGGATCTTGCCGTTGCGAGGGGTGGCGACAAAGCCGCTGAACCGCCAGACGCTGCCGATGGCCTGCTTCGCAAGCCGTTCGGCCAGGGCACCGAAGGCAACCGCCTTGGCACTGGCCTTTACCTGCCTGTCCTGACCTGCTTCCGGCACCAAAGACTCGTGTTCGAGCTTCAGGTCCAGGGCCGGCACGCCGGCCGGGGTGTAGCGCAGAGGGGCTACCTCGGCGATACAGGCCGTCAGGATGAGCTGGTTGGCGCTGGGATTCACTCCTCGCGGATGGTCAATCAGGCCTGAAATTCCGCCTGCTGGGCCTTGCGGGCGTCTTCACGCTCGACGGTCTTCATCATGGAAGAGGGACCGGTCTCGGCCTTCTTCTTCTGGACCGTCAGGTGACGCAGCACGGCATCGTTGAACTTGAATGCATGCTCGAGTTCAGCCATCACAGCCTTGTCGGCTTCGATGTTCAGGCACAGGTAATGGGCCTTGGCCAGCTTGTTGATCATGTAGACCATCTGACGACGGCCCCAGTCTTCGACGCGGTGGATCTTGCCGCCACCGGCGGTGATCATGCCCTTGTAGCGCTCGAGCATGGCGGGAACCTGCTCGCTCTGATCCGGATGGATCATCAGGACGATTTCATAGTGACGCATTGACACTCCTTGTGGATGACCCGCCATGCGGGCAGATAAGCCGCCCCCGGCGTCTGACGGG
>CALRMF020000202.1:0-5561 GCA_943369035.1 Curvibacter sp. AEP1-3 | reverse complement strand
GCTGTGGTACTGCTTGAAGAACTGCGTCATGTCGACGATCAGGTCGCGTACCACCGGCAGGCCCGGCAGCGGCTTGAGGACGATGTCGCCCTTGAGCGTGTTCAGGTTGGTCAGGCAGGCCAGACCGTTCTTGCCGTTGATGTTCATGGCGTCCGAACCGCAGACGCCTTCACGGCAGGAGCGGCGGAACGACAGGGTGGGGTCCACGGCCTTGAGCTTGACCAGGGCGTCGAGCAGCATGCGCTCGGAACCGTCCAGCTCCAGCTGGATGGTCTGCATGTAGGGCTTGGCGTCCTTGTCCGGGTCGTAGCGGTAGATCTTGAAAGTGCGTTGGGCCATTTTTCGATTTCCTTGTGCGATACGTTCGGACAGGTCAGAAGGTGCGCGGCTTGGGCGGCACCGTCTCGGCGGTCAGGGGCTTCATGCGCACCGGCTTGTAGTCCAGGCGGTTGCCATCCTTGTACCAGAGGGTGTGCTTCATCCACTCGGCGTCGTTGCGACCCAGCGGGCAGGTAGGGTGGGTCACGTCATGCTCATAGTCACGAACCAGGTGGGCGCCACGGCACTCGGTACGCGCGGCCGCGCTCTCCATGGTGGCCTGGGCAGCTTCCATCAGGTTCTCCACTTCCAGTGCCTCGACACGGGCGGTGTTGAACACCTTGGAGTTGTCCTTCAGACCGATGTTGGCCACGCGCTCACGCAGGGCGGCGATCTTCTTGACGCCCTCGTTCATCACTTCCTGGCTGCGGAACACGCCGGCGTGCGCCTGCATGATGCTGCGCATGTCGTTGGCGACGTCCTGCGCGTATTCACCGGTCTGGTTGCTGTCCAGACGGGCCAGACGGGCCAGGGTGCGGTCAGCGGCGTCCTTGGGCAGATCCTTGTGTTCCTGCTTCGGGTTGACGTTGGCAATGATGTGGTTGCCGGCGGCCTTGCCGAACACCAGCAGGTCCAGCAGCGAGTTGGTGCCCAGGCGGTTGGCGCCGTGCACCGAGACGCAGGAGCACTCGCCCACGGCGTAAAGGCCGTTGACGGGCTTGTCTTCACCGCCCACACGCTCGACCACCTGGCCGTGGATGTTGGTGGGGATGCCACCCATCTGGTAGTGAATGGTGGGCACGACCGGGATCGGCTCACGCGTCACGTCCACGTTGGCAAAGTTCACGCCGATCTCGTACACCGAGGGCAGGCGCTTGTGAATGGTGTCGGCGCCCAGGTGGTCCAGCTTCATGTGGATGTAGTCCTTGTTGGGACCACAGCCGCGGCCCTCCAGGATTTCCTGGCCCATGCAGCGCGAGACGAAGTCGCGCGGTGCCAGATCCTTGAGGGTGGGCGCATAGCGCTCCATGAAACGCTCGCCGTTGCTGTTGAGCAGGATGGCGCCTTCGCCGCGGCAGCCTTCGGTCAGCAGCACGCCGGCACCGGCCACGCCGGTCGGGTGGAACTGCCAGAACTCCATGTCCTGCAGGGCGATGCCGGCGCGGGCCGCCATGCCCAGGCCGTCGCCGGTGTTGATGAAGGCGTTGGTGGACGACTGGTAGATGCGGCCGGCACCGCCAGTGGCCAGCAGCACGGTCTTGGCTTCGAGCACGTACAGGTCGCCCGTTTCCATTTCCAGAGCGGTCACGCCCACGCAGTCACCCGAAGCGTCACGGATCAGGTCCAGTGCCATCCACTCCACGAAGAAGGTGGTGCGGGCGGCAACGTTGGCCTGGTACAGCGTGTGCAGCATGGCGTGGCCGGTACGGTCGGCCGCGGCGCAGGCGCGCTGCACCGGCTTCTCGCCATAGTTGGCGGTGTGGCCGCCGAACGGGCGCTGGTAGATGGTGCCATCCGGATTGCGGTCGAAGGGCATGCCGAAGTGCTCCAGCTCGTACACGACCTTCGGTGCCTCGCGGCACATGAATTCGATGGCGTCCTGGTCACCGAGCCAGTCGGAACCCTTGACGGTGTCGTAGAAGTGGAATTCCCAGCTGTCTTCGCTCATGTTGCCCAGGGAGGCAGACACGCCGCCCTGCGCCGCCACGGTGTGAGAGCGGGTCGGGAATACCTTGGAGAGCACGGCCACGTTCAGGCCGGCGCGCGCCAGCTGCAGCGAGGCGCGCATGCCGGAGCCGCCGGCTCCGACGATCACGACGTCAAATTTGCGCTTGGAAATGGAATAGGACATGGGTTACAGCCTCAATCGTGCAGTGGCATCACAGGCGCCACAGGACTTGGATGGCCCAGCCGGCGCAGCCGACCAGCCAGACGATGGTGAACACCTGAAGCGACAGGCGGATCGAGACGGGCTTGATGTAGTCCATCCAGATGTCGCGCATGCCGACCCAGACGTGCCAGGCGAGCGCGATGATGACGGAGAAGGTCATTACCTTCATCCACTGGGCGGCGAAGATGCCGGCCCAGGTTTCGTAGCCGATCGGGCCGCGGGTGAACAGCACCTGGGCCAGCACCAGCAGGGTGAACAGGACCATCAGGGCTGCGGTGACGCGCTGGCTGAGCCAGTCGCGCAGTCCGTAATGTGCGCCAACGACGATACGCTTGGAGCCGTAGTTAACCGACATGTGTCGCTCCTTGGAGTTAGTAAAGGCCAAATAGCTTGGCGCCCAGCACGGCCGTCAGGCCGAGGCTGAGCGCCAGAGTGACAATGGCCGAACTGCGGCCGAATTCCTTGCTCACGGCATGCGCGACGTCCATCCACAGGTGACGCAGGCCGGCAATGATGTGGTGCAGGTAGGCCCAGATCAGGGCCAGCGCCACCAGCTTGAAGAACCAGCCCGGAACACCAGCTGCGCCGGCGCTGAAGAGTGAAGTGAAGCGGGCGTAGGAATACTCCGACGACACCGAGGTGTCGAACAGCCAGATGATGAACGGCAAGAGCAGAAACATGAGTGCGCCGCTGACGCGGTGCAGGATGGACACCCAGCCGGCCGGAGGTAGGCGGTAGGTGGGCAGATCCTTCAGGGCGTTGATATTGCGGAACTCGGGCCGCTGGGGCCGGGAGGCATTGGCAAGGTCGGTCATGGTAGGACTTTCTCGTGGATGTAACCGCTTTGTAATTTTTGGCAGGTCGCCTGACGAAATTCTATTGCAACGCAGCATTCATAAGCTTGTCTCGACAGATTCATTCTGCGTGCTGATACGTGTAACGGAGTTTCTCAACTTAGCATATTGCGGTAGTAGTGGGTATCGGTCAGGTACAGGCCGCGCCGCAACTCCATGGGCACGTCGTTGTAGGTGTAGGCAATGCGCTCCACGCTGAGCAAGGGTGTCGCCTTGCTGATTCCGAGCAAGGCGGCCTGGGCGGCGTCCGGCAGCACGGCACGGATCTTTTCCTCGGCACGCACCATGCGCACGCCGAACTCGGTTTCGAACAGGGCGTACATCGGGCCGTGGTAGTCGCGCAAACGCTCGGCCGTCAGGCCCTTGAAGGGCGTGCCGGGCAGCCACAGGTCTTCCAGAATGGTGGGGCGACCGGCAAAGGCCAGCACACGGCGCGCCTGCAGCACACTGTCACCGGTGCGCAGCGCCAGCGAGCGTGCGATCTCGGCGGTGGCGCGCAGGCGCTTGCAGTCGATGATGTTGCGTTCCGCTGGCCCCTCGCTTTGCAGGTCGCCCTGGTCGGGCATCAGGCGCAGGAAGCGATACTGCACCTGCTGTTCGGCGTGGGTGGCGACGAAAGTGCCTTTACCCTGACGGCGGATCAGCAGGTTTTCCGCCGCCAGCTCGTCGATGGCCTTGCGCACCGTGCCCTGGCTGACGCGAAAGCGTGCCGCCAGGTCCATCTCGCTGGGGATGGATTCGCCGGGTTTCCACTCGCCTGCCTGCAGGCTCTGCAGGATCAAGCCCTTGATCTGCTGGTACAGCGGGCTGAAGGCCGGGGTCGACGCGCCGCCCGTCACGCCGGTGGCGGCCTCGGGGGTGGCAGGGGGCATCTGGTTCATGGCGCGGCGGGGTGCGGTCGGTGGGTGGAAAGAGGTCGAATCATATCTTATATAAGACATAAGACAAATTGATCCATCAGGGTTTTCGCGGTACACTCCGACGTGCATCCGGGGTCCGGTTACGGCCCGGTTACCGCCCTCACAACACTTCTGGAGTTCTCACCATGAGCAAAAAGCCCGTCCGCGTTGCCGTCACCGGCGCCGCAGGTCAAATCGGTTACGCCCTGCTGTTCCGCATTGCTTCCGGCGAAATGCTGGGCAAGGATCAGCCCGTCATCCTCCAATTGCTCGAAATCCCGGACGAGAAAGCCCAGAAAGCGCTCAAGGGCGTGATGATGGAACTGGAAGACTGCGCCTTCCCGCTGTTGGTCGGCATGGAAGCCCATTCTGACGCCATGACTGCGTTCAAGGATACCGACTATGCCCTGCTGGTGGGGGCCCGCCCGCGCGGCCCCGGCATGGAGCGTGCCGACCTGCTGGCGGCCAACGCCCAGATCTTCACCGCCCAGGGCAAGGCCCTGAACGCCGTCGCTTCGCGCAACGTCAAGGTGCTGGTGGTCGGCAACCCGGCCAACACGAACGCCTACATCGCCATGAAGAGCGCGCCGGATCTGAAGCCGGGCAACTTCACGGCCATGCTGCGCCTGGACCACAACCGTGCCGCCAGCCAGATCGCCGCCAAGACCGGCAAGGCCGTGGCCGACATCGAGAAGCTGTGCGTCTGGGGCAACCACTCGCCCACCATGTACGCTGACTACCGCTTTGCCACCATCGGCGGCCAGAGCGTGAAGGACATGATCAACGACCAGGTCTGGAACGAAACCGTGTTCCTGCCGACCGTGGGCAAGCGCGGCGCCGCCATCATCGAGGCGCGTGGCCTGTCCTCCGCTGCGTCGGCCGCGAACGCCGCCATCGACCACATGCGTGACTGGGCCTTGGGCACCAAGGGCAAGTGGGTCACCATGGGCATCCCGTCGCAAGGCTGGTACGGCATTCCGAGGGACGTCATGTTCGGCTTCCCGGTCACCTGCGAGAACGGTGAATATAAGGTGGTCGAAGGCCTGCCCATCGACGAGTTCAGCCAGAAGTGCATCGACAAGACGCTGAAGGAACTGCAGGAAGAACAGGCTGGCGTGGCCCACCTGCTGTAAGGCGCGTCCATGAGCCATCCGCGTTCGATCCTGCTGGGGGCGCAAGCCGGGGCCTTGGTGCTCCCGGTCTGTGACCATTA
The DNA here is from genome assembly GCA_943369035.1 of Curvibacter sp. AEP1-3. Taxonomy (GTDB): domain Bacteria; phylum Pseudomonadota; class Gammaproteobacteria; order Burkholderiales; family Burkholderiaceae_C; genus Hylemonella. The sequence goes on along the minus strand of CALRMF020000202.1, from coordinate 386 downwards.
CAGCGGCGTCGAGGCGCGGATGCGCAAGAGCCTGCAACTGCAGGCCGAGATGGTGGCCGAATTCGGGGCCTGCGTCTTCGATGTCACGCTCGACTGCGAAGATGGCGCGCCGGTCGGTGGCGAGCACGACCACGCCCAGATGGTGGTGGCGCTGGCCCGAGAGGCGCAGGCGGCCGCGCGCAAGGCTGAACAGCCGGTGGCGCCGCGCGTCGCGGTGCGCGTGCACCCGGTGGACCATGTCGCCTTTGAGGCTGACGTGGCGACCATCGTCGGTGGCGCGGCCCAGGCGCTGTGCCACCTCATGATCCCAAAGGTCGAGACGGTGACCGATGTTGAACGGGCCGTGGCGGCGGTCGATGCCGCTGCCCGCACCACTGGGCGTGACG
>CALRMF020000201.1:0-5602 GCA_943369035.1 Curvibacter sp. AEP1-3 | reverse complement strand
GTTGCTGACGACTGCTTTCGAGCAGAACCATCCGGTGGCGGTGCGCTACCCCCGCGGTGCCGGCGCCGGTGTGGCCACCGCGCCCGACCTGCAGGGCCTGCCCTTCGGCAAGGGTGAGATCCGCCGCCAGGGCAAGGGCGTGGCCATCCTCGCCTTCGGCACGCTGCTGTACCCGGCGCTGCAAGCTGCCGAGCAGCTTGATGCCACTGTGGTCAACATGCGCTGGGCCAAGCCGCTCGACACCGAACTGCTGCTGCAGGTCGCGGCCACGCACGAGGCGCTGGTGACGGTGGAAGAGGGTGCCGTCATGGGCGGCGCCGGCAGCGCGGTGGGTGAGGCGCTGCAGGCCGCGGGCCTCGTCAAGCCGCTGCTCCAGCTGGGGCTGCCCGACGCGTTCATCGAGCATGGCGATCCAGCCAAGCTGCTGGCCTTGCAGGGGCTGGACGCGGCCGGCATCCAGGCCGCGATTGAGCGCCGCTATGGGGCCCTGGTCAGCCCAGCCAAGCCGGCGCTCAAGGTCGTACGCTGAGCGGGAAGTTACCAGCCGGTTACACTAGCCGGCTCATGCCGAGCGACTGTCGGCGTGGGTTATTTTTTCTACAGGAGTCAACAACAATGGATCGTCGTTCCCTCATCAAGCAGGCCGGTATCGCCGGTGTGCTGGCGGCCGGTGCCGCCCCCGCCGTTCACGCCCAGGCTGCCGTGCGCTGGCGTCTGGCGTCGAGCTTCCCCAAGTCGCTCGACACCATCTTCGGTAGCGCCGAGATGTTCGCCAAGACGGTCAAGGCCCTGTCCGGTGGCAAGTTCGAAGTGTCGGTGCACCCGGCCGGTGAACTGATGCCCGCCTTCGGCGTGGTGGATGCGATCCAGAACAACACCATCGAGATGGCGCAGACCGCGCCCTACTACTTCACCGGCAAGAGCCCGATCTTCGCCTTCGGCTGTGCCGTGCCCTTCGGTCTGACCGCACGCCAGATGGATGCCTGGATGGAGCATGGCAACGGCCGCAAGCTGATGGATGCCTTCCTCGATCAGTACAACATCAAGAGCCGCAGCGCCGGCAACACCGGCACCCAGATGGGCGGCTGGTACCGCAAGGAAATCAAGACCGTCAAGGACCTCAAGGGCCTGAAGATGCGTCTGGGCGGTGGCCTGTTCGGCGAGACCATGCAGAAGCTGGGTGTGGTGGCACAGAACATGCCGGCCGGTGAGGTGTACCAGGCGCTCGAAAAGGGCACGCTGGACGCCACCGAGTTCGTCGGCCCCTACGACGACGAGAAGCTGGGCTTCAACAAGGTGGCTCCGTTCTACTACTACCCCGGCTGGTGGGAAGGTGGCGCCGAACTCGAGTTCTTCATCAACAAGAAGGCCTACGCTGCGCTGAGTCCCGAGTTCCAGGCCATCGTCGATGCTGCAACGGCTGTGGCCGCACGTGACATGACTGCCAAGTACGACGCCGTGAACCCGATCGCCCTCAAGCGTCTGGTCGCGGCCAAGACCCAGCTCAAGCCCTTCTCGAAGGAGATCATGGACGCCGGCTTCAAGGCGGCCATGGAGGTGTTTGCCGAGCACGAGGCCAAGTCGCCGGAATTCAAGAAGATCCACCAGGACATGCGCGCCTTCCAGCGCGACCAGGTCCTGTGGGCTCGCTTCTCCGAGTACCGGTACGACACCTTCATGACCGGCGTGAAGCTGTAAGCATCGGGTCAGTTGCACCCCAGTGGTGCACCTCGATGAGAAATGGGCCTTCGGGCCCATTTTTATTTGTCTGCATTCAGTGTACGAATCGTGGGTAACTCCCTAGGGATCACGGTGGGGCCGGTTTCTAGAATCTGGCCACCAAAACTTCTAAGGAGACTCTTTCATGGATCGTCGTTCCGTCATCAAGCGCGCCGGCATCGCCGGTGTCCTGGCCGCTGGCGCTGCACCGGCCGTGCACGCCCAGGCCGCCATCCGCTGGCGCCTGGCCTCCAGCTTCCCCAAGGCGCTGGACACCATCTTCGGTGCGGCCGAGACCTTTGCCAAGAAGGTCAATGAAATGTCCGGTGGCAGGTTCACCATCTCGGTCCACCCGGCCGGTGAGCTGATGCCGGCCTTCGGCGTGGTGGATGGCGTGCAGAACGGTACCGTGGAGTGCTGTCACACGGCGCCGTATTACTTCTTCGGCAAGGACGAGACCTTCGCCTTGGGTTGCGCCATTCCCTTCGGTCTCAACAGCCGCCAGATGACGGCCTGGATCTATGAAGGCAACGGTGGCAAGCTGCTGCGCGAGTTCTACCGCAACTACAACATCGTCAACTTCGCGGCCGGCAACACCGGCGCGCAGATGGGCGGCTGGTACCGCAAGCAGATTAAGTCCATGGCCGACATGAAGGGCCTGAAGTTCCGAGTCGGTGGCTTTGCTGGCAAGGTGATCGAGCGCATGGGCGGTGTGCCGCAGAACATTCCGGGCGGCGAGATCTACCAGGCGCTGGAAAAGGGCACCATCGACGCCGCCGAGTGGGTGGGGCCTTACGACGACCAGAAGCTGGGCTTCAACAAGGTGGCGCCGTTCTACCACTACCCTGGTTGGTGGGAAGGCGGCCCGCAGCTCGACGTCTTCGTCAACAACAAGGCCTTCGATTCCCTGTCGGCTGAGAACAAGGCCATCGTCGAGGCCGCTGCGGCCTACGCCCACACCGAGATGCAGGCCAAGTACGACGTGAAGAACCCGGCGGCGCTCAAGCAGCTGGTGGCGGCCAAGACCAAGGTGGTGCCGTTCCCGAAGGATGTGCTGGACAACGCCTTCAAGACCTCCATGGCCCTGTACAGCGAGATCAGCGCCAAGAACCCGAACTGGAAGAAGGTCTACGAGGACTACAGCAACTTCCGTCGCGAGCAGAACCTGTGGTTCCGCTTCACCGAGGCGCGCTTCGACCAGTTCATGCAAGCGCAGAAGCTGTAAGCACTGGATCGCAGGCAAGAAAAAGCCCCGCTTCGGCGGGGCTTTTTCTTGGGGCCAGTCATCGGAGAACGACTGGCCTAGTGGGCGCGAGGCTACTTCTTGCCCTTGTTCAACGCCTCTTGCATGGCTTTCATCGGATCGTCGTCGTCGGTCTTGCTCTCCAAGTCGGCCGGCGCTTCCAGCTTTTCGGCGTCTTCATTGTCCGCGTTGTCGTCACCCGAAGGCGCGGCGCCGTCGTCGTTCATGTTCTGGATGTCAAGTTGCTGCATGACTTCCGCATCCGACAGGCCCTTGACCTGGCTGATGTTGCCGGACACCAGACCGGGGAAGGCCATGATGATGCCGACCATGAACAGCTGAATGGCAATGAAGGCGATCGAGCCCTTGTAGATCTGGGTCGTCGTCACGGCCGGGATCATCTTGCCGGTGATGCGGTCCTTGTAGTCGTGCTTCGGTGCCACGCTGCGCAGGTAGAACAGGGCGAAACCGAAGGGCGGCGTCAGGAAGGAGGTCTGCAGGTTCATGGCGATGATGACGCCGAACCAGATCATGGCCATGTCGGGCGTCATGCCCGGGAACAGACCCGGCAGGATCTTCTCGGCCACCGGTGCCAGCAGCGGGATCACGATGAAGGCGATCTCGAAGAAGTCGATGAAGCAGCCCAGGATGAAGACCAGGATGTTCACCACGATCAGGAAGCCCCAGGCGCCGCCCGGGATCTTGTCGAACAGGTGCTCGACCCAGATGTGGCCGTCGGCTGCGTTGAAGGTGAAGCTGAACACCGTGGAGCCGATCAGGATGAACAGCACGAAGGTGGCCAGCTTGGCGGTGTTGTCCAGCGCCTGCGTCATCAGCGGCCAGCTCAGGCGCTTCTTGCCCAGCGCCAGCACCAGCGCACCCAGGGCGCCCATGGCGCCGCCTTCGGTGGGTGTGGCCACGCCCAGGAAGATGGTGCCCAGCACCAGGAAGATCAGGATCAGCGGCGGCATCAGCACGAAGGTCACCTGCTCGGCCAAGCGCGAGAGCAAGCCCAGCTTGGTAACGCGGTTGATGATGGCCAGCGCCAGACCGGTGAGGGAGGCCAGCGTCATGGACAGGATCACGATCTCGTCGCCCGGTGAGGGCACCGTGCGCTCCAGCCAGGCTGTCATCAGCCCATCGTGCGCCTGGGACCAGGCGTAGCCGACGGCGGCGCAGATCAGGACCAGCACGCCCAGCGAACGGTGGCCGGAGCTGCCATTGGGCTCGCGGTAGATGCGCGCTTCGGGCGGCAGGGCCGGCACCATGGACGGTTTGAGCAGCGCAACCACCACCACGAAGAGGATGTAGCAGCCCACCAGCAACAGGCCCGGGATCAGCGCGCCGGCATACATGTCACCGACCGAACGGCCGAGCTGGTCGGCCAGCACGATCAGCACCAGCGAGGGCGGGATGGCCTGTGCCAGCGTGCCTGAGGCGGTGATGGCACCCATGGCCACCGTGCGGCTGTAGCCGTAGCGCAGCATGATGGGCAGCGAGATCAGGCCCATGGAGATCACGGCCGCAGCCACCACGCCGGTGGTGGCGGCCAGCAGGGCGCCGACCAGGATCACGGCGATGGCCAGGCCGCCGCGCAGCGGGCCGAACACCTGGCCCACCGTCTCCAGCAGGTCCTCGGCCATGCCGGAGCGCTCCAGGATGATGCCCATGAAGGTGAAGAAGGGGATGGCCAGCAGCGTGTCGTTCTGCATGATGCCGAAGATGCGCAGTGGCAGGGCCTGGAACAGCGTGGCCGGGAACAGGCCGATTTCCATGCCGATGAAGCCGAAGCCCAGGCCGGTGGCGGCCAGCGCGAAGGCAACGGGAAAGCCGGTCAGCAGCAGGACCAGCAGGCCCGCGAACATGATCGGCACGAACTGTTGTGCGAGGAATTCCATTTACTTGTCTCCGGCCAGTTGGCGTTCGGCCTCGGCTTCGAGTTCTTCGAGGTGCTTCTGTTCGTCGCTCTTGTGCTCGGCATCAGACAGGGTGTCCGGCCCGAGGTTCATCAGGAACAGCACCCGTTTCAGCAACTCCGACAGGCCTTGCAGCATCAGCAGCGCAAAGCCCAGGGGGATCAGGGCATAGACCGGCCAGCGGATCAGGCCACCGGCGTTCTGCGACATTTCGCCCGAGGCCAGGGCCTGGGTGAACAGCGGCCAGCCCAGGTTGATCGAGATCAGGCAGAACGGGACCAGCACCACGACGATGCCCACCACATCGATCCAGTTGCGGGTGCGCGCCGACAGGCGCGAGGACACGAAGTCGATGCGCACGTGCGAATTCTTGAGCAGGCCGTAGCCGGCGCCGAGCATGAAGACGCCGGCAAACAGGTACCACTGGATTTCCAGCAGGGCGTTGGAACTGGTGCCGAAGACCTTGCGCACGATGGCGTTGCCGGCACTGATGAGCGTGGTGGCGAGGATCAGCCACATGGTGAGCTTGCCGATGCGGGTGCTCAGTCCGTCCATCAGCTTGGAAAGTGTCAATAGGGCCTGCATGGTTACTCCAGGAGGGGTGGTCCGGTGTCAGCCTGGCGTGGCGGGCGCCTGGATGGGGCGTCAGCCACGTTGTGGCGGGCAAATCCTCGAATTTTACCGGTCCGCCCAAGTCGCGCGCGCGTTGTGGCTTCGGTGTTTC
>CALRMF020000200.1:0-5604 GCA_943369035.1 Curvibacter sp. AEP1-3 | reverse complement strand
ATGCCGACAACGCCAAGCAGGCTAACCAGCTGGCGCAAAGTGCCTCCACCGTGGCGGTGCAAGGCGGCGAAGTGGTGGCCCAGGTGGTGGACACCATGAAGGGCATCAACGAGTCGAGCAAGAAGATTGCCGACATCATCAACGTGATTGACGGCATTGCCTTCCAGACCAACATCCTGGCGCTGAACGCGGCCGTGGAAGCGGCACGCGCCGGCGAGCAGGGGCGCGGCTTTGCCGTGGTGGCGAGCGAGGTGCGCAGCCTGGCGGGCCGGAGTGCAGAAGCGGCGAAAGAGATCAAGACCCTGATTGATGACAGCGTGCAGCGCGTCGCGCAGGGCAGTACGCTGGTCGATCAGGCGGGGACGACCATGACCGAAGTGGTGAGCAGCATCCGCCGCGTGACCGACATCATGGGCGAGATCAGCGCCGCCAGCACCGAGCAAAGCCAGGGCGTGGCCCAGGTGGGTGAAGCCGTGACCAATATGGACCAGGCCACGCAGCAAAATGCGGCGCTGGTGGAGGAAATGGCCGCTGCGGCCTCCAGCCTCAAAGGCCAGGCCACCGATCTGGTGCAGGCCGTGGCGGTGTTCAAGCTGGCGCAAGGCCAGGGTGCGGCCCCGCAACGCGCCACGTCCAGCCCGAGCCAGCCGGCACCGGCTGCCAGCGTGGCCAAGGTCTTGCCCAAGCCGGTGGTCAGCAAACCGGCTCCGAAAGCAGCGGCGGCGGCTGCGACCAAGCCGGTGCCGGTGAAGGCACCGGCCGATGCCGGCGATGACTGGGAGACCTTCTGAGGGCCGGGACGACTTGAGGGTCGCGCCAGCGTCATGCGCTAATCTTGCGAGTGGAGGCAAACCGGGCAGCGCAACGCAGATGAACGCGTTCGGCCCCGGGCTGGTGGTCGAGACGGTCGGAGAATGATCTTTACAAGGAGCTAGGAAACATGTCCAACACAAAGAAAATCAAGGTAGGCCAGCGCCTGGCGCTGGGGTTTGGTGTCGTGATTGCACTGGGCGTGACCATAGCCCTGGCTGCCACGTTCAAAATGAACAGCCTGGCCTCCGACCTGAAGAACATGTCCGACGCGCAGATGACGCAGATGCGGCAGTTCATGCAGCTCAAGGACAGCCTGAACGTGGCCGCGCTGAACCTGCGCAACATCATGATCAGCACCAACCCCGAGCTGAAGACGCGCTTCCGCGGCATGGTCGAGAAGAACAAGGCCGACAACGAGAAACTGATCGCCGAGATCGAGAAGGTGACCGCCACGCAGGAAGGCCAGGCCCTGGTCAAGGCCATCAAGGAACACAGCAACGCTTACGAACAGATCGCTTCGCAGGTCATGGAGTTCGCCATGCAGGGCGACACCGTGGCAGCCGACAAGGCCTTGTTCACGGCGCGCGACAAGCGCATCGCCCTGTTCAAGGCGGTGGAGGACTCGATCCAGCTGCGCTTCGACACTGCCCAGAAGCTGGCCGCAGACGGTGCCTCGACGGCGGCCGCCAGCGCCTGGCTGGCACTGGGTCTGGCATTGGCGATGGCCGTGCTGGGCGCCTTGATTGCCTGGCAGATCACACGCCAGATTGGTCGCGAACTGGGCGCCGAGCCGCATGACGTTTCGCGCGTGGTGAACCGGATTGCCGACGGTGACCTGACGGAGGCGCTGACGGTGCGCGCGGGCGACCGGGACAGCGTAATGGCGGCGGTCAAGCGCATGCAGGAGTCGTTGGTGCGCACTGTGACGGTGGTGCGCCAGGGCAGCGAATCGGTCGCAACCGCCAGCAGCGAGATTGCTCAAGGCAACAACGACCTGTCGGCGCGTACCGAGAGCCAGGCCAGCGCCCTGCAGGAGACCGCGGCCTCGATGGAGCAGCTCGGCTCCACCGTGAAGCACAACGCCGAGAACGCGCGCCAGGCCAACCAGCTGGCGCAAAGCGCCAGCACCGTGGCGGTGCAGGGTGGCGAGGTGGTGGCCCAGGTGGTGGACACCATGAAGGGCATCAACGAGTCGAGCCGCAAGATCAACGACATCATCAGCGTGATCGATGGCATCGCCTTCCAGACCAACATCCTGGCGCTGAACGCGGCGGTGGAAGCCGCCCGTGCCGGCGAGCAGGGCCGCGGCTTTGCCGTGGTGGCGAGCGAGGTGCGCAGCCTCGCCGGTCGTTCCGCCGATGCAGCGAAGGAAATCAAGACCCTGATCACCGACAGCGTGCAGCGGGTGGAGCAGGGGACGGTACTGGTCGACCAGGCCGGCAGCACCATGAACGAAGTGGTGAGCAGCATCCGCCGCGTGACCGACATCATGGGCGAGATCAGCGCCGCCAGCACCGAGCAAAGCCAGGGCGTGGCCCAGGTGGGCGAGGCCGTGACGCAGATGGACCAGGCCACGCAGCAGAATGCCGCGCTGGTGGAGGAGATGGCCGCTGCGGCTTCCAGCCTCAAAGGCCAGGCCAATGAGTTGGTGCAGGCCGTGGCGGTGTTCAAGCTGACGCAAGGTCAAGGTGCTGCGGCAGCGGCGTACCGTGCCCCGTCCAGCCCGAGCCAGCCGGCGTCAAACGCCAGCCCGGCCAAGGTCTTGCCCAAGCCGGCGGCCAGCAAACCAGCCCCAAAGGCGCCGGTGGTGGCCGCAGCCGCCAAGCCGGCCCCGGTGAAGGCCGGCGCCGACGCCGGTGACGACTGGGAAACTTTCTAAACCTTCGCCGCGGGGCTGAGCCCCGCCGCGAAGGGGGCATCAGCGCGTCAACCGGGCCCGCAGGTAGGCTTCGGTCTCGTCGGCCGGCATCGGCCGGGCGAACAGGTAGCCCTGCACCTCGTTGCAGCCGAAGGCGCTCAGGCGCGCCAACATCTCGTCGGTTTCCACGCCTTCGGCGATGGTGCGCAGGTTCAGGCTGCGGGCCATCTGGATGATGGCCCGCACGATGGCGGCATCGTCCGGGTCGGTGGCGAGGTCGCGCACGAAGCTGCGGTCGATCTTCAGGCGGTCGATGTCGAAGCGCTTGAGATAGGCCAGGCTGGAATAGCCGGTGCCGAAGTCATCGATGGAGAGCTGCACGCCGAGCTGCTTGAGCCGCTGCAGGCGTGCCAGCACATCGTCCACGTTCTGGATCAGGATCGATTCGGTCAGTTCCAGTTCCAGCAGGGCCGCTGGCAGGCCGGAGGCCTGCAGGGCCTGGGCGATCGACTGCTCGACATCTCCGCGCCTGAACTGCACCGCCGAGAAGTTGACGGCCATGGTCAGCGGCGGCAGGCCAGCCCGCTGCCAGGCCATGGCTTGCCGGCAGGCCTCATCGATCACCCATTGGCCGATAGGCACGATCAGGCCGCTTTCTTCCGCCACCGGAATGAAGCGGCCGGGCTCCACCATGCCGAGTTCCGGGTGCTGCCAGCGCAGCAGGGCTTCGACGCCGATTACCTCGCCGGTCTCCAGTTCGATCTGCGGCTGGTAGTGCAGCACGAACTCCTGCCGCTCCAGCGCCCGGCGCAGGCCGGCCTGCAGTTGCAGGTGGTCCACCACTTCGGCGTTCATGGCCTCGTCGAAGAAGCGGTAGGTGTTGCGACCGGCTTCCTTGGCGCGGTACATCGCCATGTCGGCCTTGCGCAGCAGGGTTTCGAAGTCGCGCCCGTCGTCGGGAAACAGCGCGGCGCCGATGGACACCGTGGTGGCAATCTCATGGCCTTCGATCCGGCACGGCAGCTGCAGGGTTTCGATGATCTTGCCCATGATGCCGGCGGGTACGTCGGCATCGGGCAGGTCGCGCAGCACGATCAGGAATTCATCGCCGCCCTGGCGGCTGATGGTGTCGGTTTCGCGCACGCAGCTGCGCAGGCGTTCGGCAATGGCCTTGAGCAGCGCGTCGCCCAGTTGGTGACCCAGCGTGTCGTTGATGCTCTTGAAACCGTCGAGGTCGAGGAACAGCAGGGCCACCCGGGCGTTGCCGCGTTGCGCCTGCGCCGCAGCCTGCTCGAAACGGTCCTGCATCAGCAGGCGGTTGGGCAGGCCGGTAAGGGCATCGTGGTAGGCCAGGAATTCGATGCGTCGTTCGGCGCGCAGGCGGTCGGTGATGTCGGAGCCGACGCCACGGTAGCCCAGGAAGGTTCCCCGCTCGTCGAAGATGGGGGTGCCGCTGATGGAGAAGGTGCGCACCTCGCCGGTTTCAGCCCGGACCTGATAAGTGAAGTCCTTGAAAGGCTCGTGCCGTTGCAGCACGCGCTGGTGCTCGGCCCATTGCGCCGGGCTCACGCCTTCGAGCGGCAACTCCCAGCGTTTCTTGCCAATGATGGAGTTCAGGTCGCTGCGGATCAGCGGGGATGACATCAGGGTGAAGCGGAATTCGGCGTCCTGCTCCCAGTACCAGTCGGTGGACAGCTCGGTCAGGCTGCGAAAGCGCGCTTCGCTCTGGCGCAGCGTCTGCTGCTGCCGGTCGAGTGCCTCGACCATGGTGTTCGAGGCATGCATCAGGGTGCCGATCTCGTCGCCGGTGGTGATCTTCAGCAGGCGGTCGGCCCCTTTCTTGTTCGGTAGCTCTTCCACATGCAGTGTCAGGCGGGCCAGTGGGGCCATGAGCCGGCGCATGATGAACCAGACCAGCAGCAGCACGATGGCGCTGCCCAGCGCCAGCGCCAGGAAGAAGTAGTTGCGCGCCTGCGCCAGCGGGGCCTCGGCTTCGGCAACGGGGTAATTGGCGCCGATCACCCAGTCGGTGGTGTAGAGGCGGCGGTAGCTGGCGTACATGGGCACGCCGGTCGAGGTGACGGTCTGGCCGCTGCCCTCAAAGCCAGTCAGCGCCTGGTCATACAGCGTGTTCTGGCCGGGCGGTGCGGTCAACTGCATGATGCGGTCAATGTCGGGGTGGACGATCATGGTCCGCTCCCGGTCGGTAATGAAGATGTAGCCGCTGCGGCCCAGCTTGACCTGGGCGATGTCGGCCAGGAAGTTGCGACCCAGCAGGTTCAGGCTGCCTTCGAGCATGCCGATGAGCCGGCCATGCGCGTCCAGCAGCGGCGCCGTCATCATCATGGCCGGCTGCCCTTCGGTGTAGGTCGAGACGTAGGGCTTGGAGATATAGGGGTTGCGCGAGGTGACTGTGGCCTGGAAAAACTCTCGGGAGGAGATGTCGCGGCCGCGCCGACCTGGCTTGTAGGGGCTCTCGGCGATGACCTTGCCCTCCGGGCTGATGAGGAACAGGCCGTTGTCGAACAGGGTGTGCAGCGCGGTCATGCCGTCCAGCAGCCGCTGCGCTTCATCCGGGTTGATCAGCGCGCTGCGCGGCAGGTTCTGGGCCGAAGCCACCAGTGCCGTCTGGGCCATGCGCAGCTTGGCGTCCAGGCTGGCCGCGACCGACGAGACCAGCGTGTACTGCTGCTCGTACAGGGTGTTGCGGAACTGGTGCTCGAAATAGCGCAAGCCCAGCACGGCCAGGATGCTGGCGAAACTGATGAACACCAGCACGGTGGCCAGTGCAACCCGGGTCTTGAGGCTGAGGCGGCGTAAGGTCAGCAGCGGCATGCAGGACTAACTCGGACGGAGAATCCGTTGTTCTTGTGTTCTTGTTTGGTTTTGTGCTGGCGCCACTCCGGCAGGCGCCTCCCTTTTGATGCACTGCA
>CALRMF020000199.1:0-5607 GCA_943369035.1 Curvibacter sp. AEP1-3 | reverse complement strand
CTTCGTCTCCTTCAGGTTGTCAACTTGTTATTTGCTCAGCCGCGGGTTGCGCACCCAGCGGATCGGCTGCGGCTTGACGGGGCGTGCCGGTAAGCCGTGTTGTACCAGCGTTTGGTCGAGCGCCCTGCCGGCATCGTCGGCCAGCGCCGCCGAGCGTGCCGCCGAGATGGCGGCCGCGCGCTCGTCGTCCGAGGCGAAGCGACCGCCAGTGGCCAGATGCTCGACCACGTGCAGCAGGTTTTCCTTGCCGCGCTCGTTGGTGCTGCCGTAGCCTTTGATGAGGCGGCCGCACTGCGCGATCTCGTAACCGGTCTGCCAGTGGCGTGTGGTGCCGGCCACCACGGCGGCCAGCCAGTGCTCGAGCAGTGTCTGTTCGGTGGCATAGCGGCTGCCCAGCGGGCGCAGCCACCTGAGCGAGGCCAGTCCGCGCAGGGCCAGCATGCCGCCCACCGAATGAGTGCCGATCTTCAGCGGCAGTGCCCAGGGCGTCTTGCCGGCCAGCACGCGACGCCGGTCCCAGGCCAGCACGCGCTGTGCCAGGCCCTGCGGCAGCAGGGCGGCGAACTCGGGTGCACCGGGCTTGAAGTGGTCGTAGAGCTTGAGCAGGTCGGCCTCGCCGGCCTTGACTTCGCCGACCACGCGCTGCCAGCGGCTGGCGCGGCTCTTGAGGTCGGCCACGCGGATGATGTCGTCGAAGGCCATCCACAGCGCCAGCCAGCGTGCCATCTCGCGCGTCACGGCCCAGCCGCGGCTGCCCTGCGGATCGCTGGTCTGCTCGGCGGCCAGCACCTGCTGCAGCCGCGCCACATAGCGCTCGGCGTAGGCGGCGTTCTGGTATTCCACCAGACGGGCATGGCCGAGGGCGATGATGTCGTGCAGCACACCGGGGAACAGCGTGGCCACGGCGGCCGGCAGCGCCGGGATCTGTACGGCGGGCGCTGCGACCGGGGTGGGCTTGGCCAGCACCTGCTCGATGAACTGCGCCTGGGTACGCTGGGCCTGCACGGCGTCGAAGCCGAGTGTGAAGCCGCGCAGGCTGGCCTTGGCACTGCCACCGCTGTCGCCCAGGACGGCTTCGTAGTGCGCGCGCTGCATGGGCAGCAGGCCGCTGGCTGCAATGCAGCCCAGCATCACGGCGCTGACCACGGTGCCAGCCTGGCGCGTGAGTTCGGCCATGTCGACGATATGGTGCGCGCGGCTGTGGTCGGCCACCAACTGCATGAGCTGCTGCGCGTCGCGCCGGCCATCACCCATCTGCATCTTTTCGATCGTCGTGAAGGCGCGGGCCGACGAGGTGAGCACCAGCGTGCGCTCGCGGCTGGCGTGGCCCAGGCTGATCTGCCGCACTGTCTCCAGCAGCTCGCTGGACAGCAGCGCGTCCAGCCGGCCCGGCACCGGGTACAGGCCGAGCACCGGCCGCTGGCTGCCCAGCTCGCGCTGCGGCACCGGGAAGACTTCCAGGTAGTAGGTGGTGGCGCCGGTGCGCTGCGCCACGCCAGGGATGGAGGTGGCCTGCACCGGGTAGCCGGCGTGGCGGGCGGTTTCGACCAGCCACTCGGTGAGCACGCCGCCGCCTTCGCCGCCGAGGGCGCAGACGAGCAGGGAAATGGGGTGTTGGTTCATGTTCTTCTTGTCCAGGATCAGGCGGGCTGCAGCACGCGCACGACCGAGCGGCGCAGGCCGGCGAGCAGCCGCTCGTGCCAGCGCGGGTTCTGCACCACCTCGGCACGGTAGAACGAGGGGCAGAGCGTGGCAGCGTGCGCATTGGCCCCGCACAGGCCGCAGCCCACGCAGCCGTCGATCACGGTCGCGACCGGGTCTATCTTGAGCGGGTCCGGGTTGTCCTTCAGCGTCAGGGTGGGGCAGCCCGAGAGGCGGATACAGGCGTGGTCGCCGTTGCAGACGTCTTCGTCCACACCATACTTCACGCGCTCCACACGTTGGCCCTGCTTGAGCAGATTGGCCAGCCAGGGCTTGATGCGGCGCTGCCGCTCCAGCTGGCATTCGCCTTCGGCCACGATGACCTTGAGGCCGTTGAAGTCGGAGGTGAAGGCCTCGACCAGGGTCTTGCGCACGTGCTCCACCTCGTAGGTCGTGACGGTGCGCAGCCATTGCACGCCCAGGCCCTTGAGCGTGCTCTCGATGGTCTGGTTGGTGTGCACCACGCTCTCGCGTTTGTCGGCAGCGCCAGCCTTGGCGTCTTCGCCCGGGGTGGAGATGATGTCCTGCGTGCCGGTGGCCGAGGTGTAGCCGTTCTTGAAGATCAGCAGCACGGCGTCGTCGCCGTTGAAGAGCGCGCTCTGCACGCCGGTCAACAGGCCGTTGTGCCAGAAACCGCCATCGCCCATGACGGAGAGCACACGCCGGTTCATCACCGGCGACACGCCGGCGCGGCTGGCGAGTGACATGCCGTAGCCGAGGATGGAGTGGCCGAAAGAGAAAGGCTCGAACGTGGCCAGCGCATGGCAGCCGATGTCGGCCGCCACGTGCACATCGCCGACCTGCTGCTGCGCCAGTTTGAGCGCCGAGAACACCGGCCGCTCCGGGCAGCCGATGCACATGCCCGGCGGGCGCGCGGGCAGCGGTTGCCCCAGGTCCTTGGCAATGGCGGTACGGCGTTCACGGTTGCCGGCCAGCCAGTCGGGCACGCTGGCGCTCAGCAGTTCGCTGCGGTACTGGCGCAGGAACTTCTCCAGGCCACCGGCCATGACTTCGGCCGAGTATTCGCCGGCCTGCGCCAGCATGTCCTTGCCGTGCAGCGGGGTCTGGATGTCCGCGCGGCGCAGCAGCGTGGCGAGCTCCTGCTCGATGTACTCGGGCTGGCCTTCTTCCATCATCAGCACCGCGCGCTTGCCCACGCAGAACTCGGTCAGCTCATCCGGCACCAGCGGGTAGGTGACGTTGAGCACCAGCAGCGGAATGTCGGCGTTGCCAAAGGCATCGGCCAGGCCGAACTGCTGCAGGGTGCGGATCAGCGTGTTGTACAGGCCGCCCTGCACGACGATACCCAGATCGCTGTGCCGGCCCGGGAACAGTTCGTTGAGCTGGTGCTCGCGGATGTAGGCGCGCGCGGCCGGGATGCGCTGCTCGTGTTTGAGCTTCTCGTGGCGGAAAGTCACCGGCGGGTGTGCCAGGCGGTCGTAGTCGAAAGCGGCCGGGTTCTCCAGCAGGTGGCGGGTGGAGATGGCCGGCATCTGGTTGTCGCGCGCCGCGAAACTGCCGCGCACGTGGCAGGCACGGATGCGCAGCTCCAGGATGGCCGGCATGTTGGACGCCTCCGAGAGTGCAAAGCCGTGTTCCACCATGTCGACCATGCGTTGCAGGTCCGGACGCGGGTCGAGCAGCACCATGCTGGACTTGAGCGCGTAGGCGTGCGTGCGCTCCTGGATCACGCTGGCGCCCTCGCCGTAGTCCTCGCCCACCACGATCAGCACGCCGCCCTTGACGCCAGGCGAGGCCAGATTGGACAGCGCGTCGGCCGCCACATTGGTGCCGACGATGGACTTCCAGGTCACGGCGCCGCGCAACGGGTAGTGGATGGAGGCGCCCAGCATGGCGGCAGCCGAGGCCTCGTTGGAGCAGGCCTCCACGTGCACGCCGAGCTGGTCCATGTAGTCCTTGGCCTGCACCATGACGTCGAGCAGGTGCGAGACCGGCGCGCCCTGGTAGCCGCCCACGTAGGCCACGCCGGACTGCAGCAGCGCCTTGGTGATGGCGAGGATGCCCTCGCCGTGAAAGGTATCGCCCTGGCCGAGTGCCAGGGACTTGATTTCCTGTGTAAATGAGACTTCCACGCCTGTCCCTCGTATTGGTTCTGCACGCAGTGTCGTTGCTGCTCGTTTATCAATCAATAAAATATGATGACTAAAAAATATTAGAAAAATGAATATCAAGAATGTCGACCTCAACCTGCTGCGCCTGTTCGACGCGGTCTACCGCACGCGCAATGTCAGCCGCGCGGCCGAGCTGCTCGATCTGACCCAGCCCGCCGTGAGCCAGGGTCTGACGCGCCTGCGCCTGCTGGTGAAGGATCCGTTGTTCATGCGCGCGCCCGGCGGTGTGCAGCCCAGTCCCAAGGCCGACCGGCTGGCGCCAGCGGTGCGCACGGCGCTGGCCGGGCTGGAACAGGCGCTGGGTGAGACGGTGGGCTTTGATCCGCTGCAGTCGCACAAAACCTTCCGCATCCACATGAGCGACATCGGTGAGGGCCGTTTTCTGCCCGTGTTGATGGCGCATCTGCGCACCTGTGCGCCGGGCGTGCGCATTGAGACGCTGGCGCTGCCGCCGGCCGCCATTCCCGATGCGCTGGACAGCGGGCAGATCGACTTTGCCTTCGGCTTCCTGCCCACGGTGAAGGACACCCAGCGCATGCAGCTGCTCGCTGACCGCTACATCGTGCTGCTGCGCGAAGGGCACCCGTTTGCGGCGCAGGTCAGGCGCAGGCGGCGCAGCGGTGCGGCCCTGCTGGCCGACCTGCCGCAGCTGGAGTTTGTCGCCGGGCGCACCCATTCCGACACGCTGCGCATCCTGCACCTGCTCAAGCTGGAAGACCGGATTCGCCTGACCACCGAGCACTTCATGGTGCTGCCGGCCATCGTGCGCGCCACCGACCTGGCGGTGGTCATGCCGCGCAACATCGCGCGCAGTTTTGCCGAGGCGGGGGGCTACACCCTGATCGAGCCGCCGTTTCCGCTGCGCGACTTCACGGTTTCGCTGCACTGGAGCAAACGCTTCGAGAGCGACCCCGGCAACCGCTGGCTGCACCGGGAGCTGGTGCAGCTCTTCACGGCCGACTGAAAGCCGCCCGTCGCGCCTGCCTACAATCTGGCAAACCCAGGAAACACACCATGAGCATCAAGAGCGACAAATGGATCCGCCGCATGGCCGAGCAGCACGGCATGATCGAGCCCTTCGAGCCCGGGCAGATCCGGCAGGACGCCGCCGGCCACAAGATCGTCAGCTACGGCACCAGCAGCTACGGCTACGACATCCGTTGCGCCCCGGAATTCAAGGTCTTCACCAACATCCACAGCACGGTGGTGGACCCGAAGAACTTCGACGAGAAGAGCTTTGTCGACATCGAGAGCGACGTTTGCATCATCCCGCCCAACAGCTTTGCGCTGGCGCGCACGGTGGAGTACTTCCGCATTCCGCGCAATGTGCTGACCATCTGCCTTGGGAAAAGCACCTATGCCCGCTGCGGCATCATCGTCAACGTCACGCCCTTCGAGCCCGAGTGGGAAGGTTATGTGACGCTGGAGTTCTCCAACACCACGCCTCTGCCTGCCAAGATCTACGCCGGCGAAGGCTGTGCCCAGGTGCTGTTCTTTGAGAGCGACGAAGTCTGCGAGACCAGCTACAAGGACCGTGGCGGCAAGTACCAGGGCCAGCGCGGCGTGACGCTGCCCAAGACCTGACGCCTGGTCGGGCGTGGCTCAGGGCACCTGGGCCACGGCGCGCTGCAGCGCCTCATAGCAGCGCGGGTCGAGCGCGGTGCCGACCGTCTTGCCCATCATCTCCAGCGCCTGCGGAATCGGGATGGCGCCGCGGTAAGGCCGCTCGGCGGTGATGGCGTCGAAGATGTCGGCGGTGGTGATGATGCGGGTT
>CALRMF020000198.1:0-5650 GCA_943369035.1 Curvibacter sp. AEP1-3 | reverse complement strand
CTGCGAGCATTGACGCAGGCGGGGTGCGTACCCGCTCGGTGTCGGTGCCGGCGTGCCTGAATGCGGCCAGTGTCTTGCGCGAGGGGCAACTGGTGGCTCGTTATGCCAAGCGCGAGCTGCCGAACTACCAGGTGTTTGACGAGCGACGCTATTTCGCCCCGGGCCAGGAGGCCTGCGTCTTCGAGGCCGGTCCGGTGGGTTCGCGCGTCAAGGTCGGCCTGCTGATCTGTGAGGACGCGTGGTTCGAGGCTCCCGCGTACCAGACCTGCGAGGCGGGGGCGGAGTTGCTGGCCGTGATCAATGCCTCGCCGTTCCATGTGGGCAAGGACCGGGAGCGGGAGCAGATGATGTGCCAGCGCGCGCAGGTCTGTGGGGTGCCGCTGGTGTATGCGCATCTGGTTGGCGGCCAGGACGAGGTGGTCTTCGAGGGGCGTTCCTTCGCTGTCTCGGCCGATGGCGCGCTGGTGGGGCGAGCGCCCAGTTTTGAGGAAAACCTGTTCAAAGTCCATATAAAACAAGCGTCAGGCGCTATGCTTTTGGAAGCAAATGTGGCGCCGGAACGGTCGGACGATGCCGATCTGTGGGACGCGCTGGTGCTGGGCGTGCGCGACTACATCGGCAAGAACGGCTTTCCCGGCGCCATCATCGGCCTGTCCGGCGGCATCGATTCAGCCTTGGTGCTGGCCATTGCGGTCGATGCCCTGGGCGCCGAACGGGTGCGCGCCGTCATGATGCCGTCGCCCTACACGGCTGACATCAGCTGGATTGATGCGCGCGACATGGCGCAGCGGCTGGGCGTGCAGTACGACGAGATTTCCATCCTGCCGGAGTTCGAAGCCTTCAAGGCCTCGCTGGCGGAGCAGTTCCGCGGTTTGCCGGAGGATGCGACCGAGGAGAACATCCAGGCCCGCATCCGCGGCACGCTGCTGATGGCGCTGTCGAACAAGAGTGGTCGCATCGTGCTGACCACCGGCAACAAGTCCGAGATGGCCACCGGCTATTGCACGCTGTACGGGGACATGGCGGGGGGCTTCGCCGTGATCAAGGACCTGGTGAAGACCACGGTATTCCGACTGGCACGCTGGCGCAATCAGAACGACCCCTACGGGCGTGGTGCCTGCCCGATACCCGAGCGCATCATCACGCGCCCGCCGAGCGCTGAGCTGCGTCCTGGCCAGGTGGACCAGGACAGTCTGCCTCCCTATGAGGTACTGGACGCGATCCTGGAGCGTTACATGGAGAACGACGAAAGCATCGAGACCATTGTGGCGGCCGGGTTTGCGTCGGCCGATGTGGAGAAGGTGACCCGTCTCATCAAGATCAACGAATACAAACGCCGCCAGGCGCCGGTGGGCATCCGTGTGACCCACCGCAGCTTTGGCAAGGATTGGCGTTATCCTATTACCAACAAGTTCCGGGCTTGACACACTGTCGCCCGCTCTTTCGCCTTCAGACAGAATCTCAGATAACAGGAATCCTCGCGATGAAACAGATTACCGCCATCATCAAGCCGTTCAAACTCGAAGAGGTGCGTGAAGCCCTGGCCGAATGCGGCGTCACCGGCCTGACCGTGACCGAAGTCAAAGGCTTCGGCCGCCAGAAGGGGCACACCGAGCTCTACCGCGGCGCCGAGTACGTGGTGGACTTCCTGCCCAAGGTGAAGGTGGAGGTGGTGGTCAAGACGGACGACGTGGACCGCTGCGTTGACGCCATCGTGAAGGCGGCTCACACCGGCAAGATCGGTGACGGCAAGATCTTCGTCACGGCCGTCGAGCGCGTGGTGCGTATCCGTACCGGCGAGCTGGACGACTCGGCGATCTAGATATCGCGCAGCTGCGACGCCGGCGCCAGGCCGGCCTCCTGCACGATGCGCTTGAGCAGGGCCTGCGGGTTGCTGTCGGTCTGGATCAGCGTCATCTGCCAGTCGCTCAGGAACTGTTGTTGGACGGTCTGCTCCAGGAACGCCAGCAGGCCGTCGTAATAGCCATCGACGTTGAGCAGCCCGATGGGCTTGTCGTGGTAGCCGAGCTGGCGCCAGGTCCAGACCTCGAACAATTCCTCGAACGTGCCGATGCCACCGGGCAAGGCCAGGAACGCATCGGCGCGTTCGGCCATCATGCGCTTGCGGTCATGCATGGTGTCCACGATGTGCAGCTCGGTACAGTCGTGCCAGGCCCACTCCTTCTCGACCAGTGCCTTGGGAATGATGCCGACCACGCGTCCGCCCGCCTGCAGGGTGGCCTCGGCGGCGATACCCATCAGACCGGCCTTGCCGCCGCCGTAGACCAGTTGACCGCCGTGTTGACCGATCCAGCGACCGACGGTACGGGCCACTTCGGCGTAGCCGGGCTGGCTGCCCGGACGGGAGCCGCAGTAGACGCAGACAGAAAAAGCGGGGTTCATACAAAAAACCTTTGCCAGACGGCTGCCAGCCAGATCCCGCTGCACAGCAGCAGGCTCAGCAGGACGGCCGCACTGCCCATGTCCTTGGCGCGCTTGGACAGGTCGTGCCATTCGGGGCCGATGCGGTCGATGGCGGTCTCAATACCGGTGTTGAGCAACTCGACGATCATCACGATCAGCACCGAGCCGGCCAACAGCGCGGTCTCCACCCAACTGCGGCCGATCCAGAAAGACAAGGGCAGCAGCACGACGGAGGCAACGGCCTCCTGCCGAAAGGCCGTTTCCTTCCAGCCGGCTCGCAGCCCTTCCATGGAGTATCCCAGGGCATGCCACATGCGGTTGAGGCCGCTGCGGGCTTTCTGGGGGTTGACGTCACTGATGTTCTGGATCTCGGGCATGCCCAGATTGTCTCCGAGCTTTGTGACAGTCAGCGCTTCCGCGGCTGCGAACTGACCAGCCGGGTTCCGGCCAGCGCGTCGTGCCAGAACTGTTGACGCGGGTGAAAGCGGCTCAGCAGGGCCCAGACCGCGACCCAGCCCAGCACGATCACGGCCGACTCGGCGCCGGAGAGTTGGAAAGGGGCGATGGCTGCCAAAGGCGGCAGGAACCAGAGCCAGCTCAACAGATAGCGCAACAAGGCGCGGGGTTGTGTAAGCGCACGCCCCTGGGTGTCGACGACGCGGATGTGCCAGGTTTTCATGGCCAGTGTCTGGCCTTTGGACCAGAACCAGGTGAAATAGATGCCCAGCACGATGAACAGGAACGCCTGCTGCACATGTCGGTTGTCCAGCGCGTGGCGCGTCTGTGTCAGGGCGCTGAAGAGATAGCCAGCGATGAAGACCACGCCGAACAGCAGCATGCCTTCATAGAGCCAACAGGCCATGCGCCGCCACAATCCGGGCGCTGCTGTCGCATCCGCGTTGATTGCAGCACCGTATTCGTCCGGCAGGTTCGTGCTCATGGCGGGGAAGTCCCCTCGGCCGCCGGTGCAGGCGTGGGGGGCGCGGGAACGAGCGCCGCCGGGGGGGGCGAGGCCACGGGAGCCTGGGGAAGCAACGTACCGGCTTGCACCGGCGCAGCCTCCGGTGTCGGCACGACAGATTTCGGCGTCGTCGGTGGAACGGGGATCTGGGTCAGCTTTTTTGCCGTTGCCGCAGGTTTGACGACGGCTGCACCGGCTGGCTTGACGGGGGCTTTGGCCGCCAAGCGGTCCTTTTCCGCGGCACTCAATTCCTGGTAGGCCTGCCATTGGGCAGCCTTGTCCTGCGGGGAGAGTTTCTTTGTTTCGACGTAGTTCAGGCGCGCCTGCGTGCGTTGCTGCTGGCTCAGCGCGACCCATTCACTCATGCGGCTGTGCATCTTGGCCTGCTCGCTGGCTGGCAGGGCATGGAAATTCTTCGAGAGTTCCAGCCACTTGCGTTTGCGCTCGGTACCCAGCTCATGCCATTTGCCCGCCAACGGGCTCAGCGCCTCTTGTTGCGCAGCGGTCAACTGCTGCCAAGTAGGCTGGCTGGCCGAGGGGGCAACACTGCTGACGGATTTGCGGTTGACAGAGGGCGTGGCCGGCGTCTGGGTTTGCGGCTCTGCACCGACAGCTTGAGCCGCCGCCTGGGCGTGGACGCACGGGCTGCCCATGAATGCCAGCAAGACCCCAGTGAAAAGGACAATAGTCCGACCCATGACACCGGACATTTACTGGTTCTGTTCGAGGCGGGACTTCAGGAACTGCACGAAGCCAGGATCGGTGTAGGCCGCCGGCGGCAGATCGTCGGTGAGAATGGCTGCGTCGATTTCCGCCAGATCCTGGGCGAGGAATTCATCGTCCAGCAGATTGACCGCGATCAAACCCGCGATCAAGAGCAACAGGGGAACCAGACCGGCCAAGCGATGCCATAGCCCGCCGTCGCCACCACCCAGGCTGAGCGAGGCAGCACCGCCCTGGGCGATGACGTTGGCCTGTTCCGCGGGCTTGAAGGAGCGATGCAGGTCAAGCGCCTGTTCCCGGGCAGCGCGCAGGCGCTCGGAGATGTCGTAAGGCAGCGTATCGGCAGCCTCGGAAAGCCGTGCTGCGACTGCTCGACCGTAGCGGTCCTGGAGGAAAGGGTCTGAGTGAGGTGTGGAGTGCTTCATAGTCGTATTCCCTTGGCCTTCAATGCCTTGCTCAGGGCCTGCACAGCCCTGGAACAGTGCGTTTTCACGCTGCCCTCGGAACAGCCCATGGCCGCCGCAGTTTCTGCCACGTCCAAATCCTCCCAATAACGCATGAGGAAGGCTTCCCGTTGACGGGGGGGTAGTTCCTGTATTTCCTGTTCGATGGCATGCAAGACCTGGGCCCGTTCGGTCAATTTCTCGGCACTTTCGGTTTGGGTGGTTCCCTCCGACGTATCCAAAGCCTCCAGCAGATCGAAGTCGCCATCGAGCTCATCGGTCTCGAAATCGCTCAGGTTCGAAAACAGGGCGTTGCGCGTCTTCTGGCGGCGGAACCAGTCCAGCGTGCAGTTCGACAGGATGCGCTGGAACAGCATGGGCAACTCTTCGACCGGCTTATGGCCGTAGTGCTCCACCAGCTTCATCATGCTGTCCTGGACGATATCCAGTGCCGCTTCGTCATTGCGCACGTGGTAAACCGAACGCTTGAACGCGCGCTTTTCGACGCTTTTCAGAAAATCTGACAGTTCTCGTTCAGAGGCCAAGTGGATGTGCCGGGGGAAGAGTAGCGGGGACTGGGGTGCACCATTTTGGGCGCGTCGGGGTGCGATTATGGCATTTGGTCATAAAAATCCGTCCCGGCATTTCAATTTCAATGCTGCAGTGCGATAATGGCACCGCAAATCAAAAAGCAAACGGGTCACAGTCCGGCGTTATAAGCAATGCGCCCATGGCTCTGACCTTAAGTCCCGACGCGATGCCACAAGCGTTTGCGAAGGGGCACCCTAGGTTTTTCGTTAGAGAAATTCACAAAGGTTCATCATGGAAATTTCAAAAGCTGAAATCGCTTCGGCGGCCGCTGCGGGTGCCGACAAGGGCGACAGCCAGGAGCTGCGCGGCGCAGAGGTTCTGGTCAAGGCACTTCAGGCCGAGGGCGTGAAATTCGTCTGGGGGTATCCCGGCGGCGCCGTTCTCCACATCTACGACGCGTTTTACAAGCAGGACTCGATCCAGCACGTGCTGGTGCGACACGAGCAGGCGGCCGTGCACGCGGCCGACGGTTATGCCCGGGCCACCGGCGAGGTGGGTGTGGCGCTGG